>JAFLZE010000140.1 GCA_029785685.1 Nitrososphaerota archaeon
AACACGCCCCCCCAGTCACAAGGCCTTCAGCAGTCAGAACAATCCACTTTGAACACCTTAGAGGCGAACGGAGGGTCGGCAATCTCCATGGATCCCAGTACTCTGCTGGACGCAGGTGTGGCGGTACTGGCAGCAATGGCGGCAGTATTCGGCCTTCTTTTCTTGAAGGACCGATAGACCCGCGGTTCTCTCATCGGTATGACCATGAGGTGGGTTCCACCAGGGTAGATCCAGGGAGGTACATGAGAGGTGTCTGGGTTGGTTCAGTGGAGTGAATGAAAGAGAGTACCGCGACAACATGAAATCGGCAGAAAGACCAGAGGTACTGAAGATTTGTGTCACCCCGCGGTTTCTCGTTGGCCTATCAGCCGGGTCTGGTCCTTTCTGCGGTTTCTCACCTGGACTATCCTTGGGCTAACCATCGCTGAGGTGATTCTAATCTGGTCCCAGTGAAGTTTCGATGAGATACCACCGTGTGGCCAGTGTATATACTAATGGCACGGGTTTGAAGCGGGCTTTCTGGCTGGATTCAAGTTAAAATGTGGATGAAACGCACGCCGGGTGGGCCGCCATGCAGGATGCGTTCATTCCGGGCTCCTCAAACCCGTCCCGGGGTTCCTGGGCTATCAGGAGCATTCGGGTAGAGCCCGGGGTGACTCCTGGCGGTCGTCTAAACCGCATAGATTCTGACCTTGCCCGCCTGGTCCGCCGGCAGCTGCCTGATGAGGTCCTGGACCTTGGCCTCGCTCTCTTTTCTAATCCAAACGTGAAGCTCGCTGAAAGGGTCTACCTCCTGGAAGTGGCGCATGAGTTGGTCGGCGTGCGTGTCCACGTGGCCTGGGCTCTCGATCTCAACCGCGATTGCCTTCCCATTCAGATAGTCGTAGGCTGCCGCGTCCGGCTTCCTGGGCATATCGAGGTCTTGCCTGCAGACTTGGAAGAACTGGCCATGTGAGACATAGTATTCGCGGGCCTTGGTGGCGATCTCCTGGGCATCCTCCTTGCCGATGGCGGCGTAGTCACATGAAAGCAGCCTCTCCCCCTCGTTGGACAGCCTGTAGTCGATGGCAGTAACGGGCCCTCGCTTCTTGACTGCGGCGATTTCGATTAGTCCGTCGTCCTTCATCTTCTCAAGCAGGGCGGTGAGGCCTCCTTCCTGAAGGGCCCCAGGGCTGTCCCGTTCCAGTGCAGTCATCCGAGAAATCTCTGTCTTGTTTGCTGTGTTTTTCTTCTCGAGGGCCGTGAGCACGAGCCAAGTTTCCCTAGTGGGCAGTGCGGGATAGTCCTCCGAGAGGAAGCTCATCCACTTCATCCTGGCCTCCGCTGAGAAGAGCGACTTCTCGACTTTTGCCAAGCCGTATCTTTGCTTCATCTCAGCCATGAAGTGTTTCAAATCATCGTAGGAACGCTTGGGTTCTGGCGGTGGCAAGGTGAGCACTTGGTAGGGCGGCTGCTGCTCCTTGCCCGGCTGAGCCTGCTCCCTCACCAGGAAGGTCCAGTCCGGCAGGGTCACGAGGCGCGACTCGATAGCCTTCTCAAGCTCGGAGTTCCTCTCCCAGTTGCGGGCTATCCGCGAAGCGTCCTCCCCTGCTAGGCGCCCGGCGATTTGTGTTGCCGTGTTTCCGAGTATAGCGCCAAGCATCTTGTCGTCGATTTGTGCCAGGTTCTGATGCGCCAGCCAAAGTCCGAGTTTGTGGGACCGGGCCTCCGCGAGGAGCACCTGGAGTATCCCCATGTCCTGAAGGTTCTGGAACTCGTCCACCGCCAGGATGACCGGCGTCCTCTCCTCCTCGGTGGTCTTGCCAGTCCTCTCAAGGATAGTGAACCAGAGCTTTAGCACGACCATCGACATGATCAGGTTGCGTATCTGCTCCCCGACCTCCCCCGCCGGTACGCGGACTATCGTGAGGTGCCCGGGCTTGATGAGCTCCGAGAAGTCGACCGTGGAGTGCCTGATCGAGAAGAGCTTCTTGAGATAGGAGTCCGTCGCGAAGCGCTCTATCCTGGTCTGCACGGGGTCGAAGGCATCTTCCTTGAACGCCGCGATGGAGTCCAAGGCCCTACTCAATTCGTCGGCGCCTGCCTTCCCGAGCGCTTCCTGAAGTGTGGCCAGCACCTTGTCCATCGCGGCTCTATCCTTCGTCTGGAAGGTCGTGACGATGTCGTGCATGTCTATCCAGGTAGGGGCGTCAGTGAGGGCATAGAGGGCGTCCTGCAGCCTCTCGATAATTCTCAACATCCTAGGCGCGTTTGTCTTGTCGGACCCGAACCACTCCTTCATGATGGTCTGCGTGAACCCGGTGTGCAGGCTGGCCACCCTCATCCTGTCCTCGTCATCCCTGTAGGGCGGGAGCTCGAGCGGGTTCACGGCGAACCCCGTCCTGATCGCGTCCAGGATGGTGACCTTTGACGGGTCGAGAGACTCCGCCTCCCTCAGCATAGCCAGGGCGTCATCCCCCTTCGGGTCGATGTAGACGACTGCGCATGGGTACGCTTTCTGTGCCTCCTCCGACATGAGCTGATGGACGAGCCCCCTGATAAGAGCCGACTTCCCATGCCCGGAGCGGGCCATGCAGTAGATATGCCTCCCAAGGTCGTTGAATGCGACTGAGCCTGATGTGAAGTCCTGCGCCTGCATTTACGCCACCCTCCACAAGATGGGACCCTTCTTCGTGGTTCTTTCAGCTGGGCTAGGCAAACCCCCAGCTCTTGAGTACTCGATGACTCCGCTCAGTTGCGGGTCCTGCGGCAGATGCACGAGTGTCGGCAGTTCTTCGGTGGTCGCGCAGAGGACCGGTATCAGTTCCCTTCCCTTTCCCCACTCATGAAGAAATCCCCCCTGGGCGTGCATCGCTAGCATCTTGGAGGGGTCTGGAAGGGCCCTGCTCCGCAACCATCGTAACATCCGAGCGTCGGCGTAGAACCAGGGTGCGAGGTAGTCGAATGACATTTTCACCCCGGCGAGGACTGACGCGAGCTGCTCTGGAGGGTCGCGTGAGAGGATCATGCCGCGGACAGAAACGATTGCGGCGTGCCTCTGGCTTCGCTCGAAATATTCACGTGCAATCTGGTCACCGTGCGCGTCGATAGTGCTTCCCGAGGCGGGATGGGGGTCGGTGCGAGTTGACTGCCCGAATTTTGGCACGAAATTCTGCCCGAGCCCCCCGAAATTCATCGTAGTGGTCTTCACACCCCTCCGAATCTCGGTGACTGTCCGCTGGAACATAATACTGGCCGCCTCGATGGCGTGTGTCCAGTCATAATCGGCCCAGACGATTTGGAGCCATCCCGCCCTTCCGCGCAACACCCGCACCAAGTTTTCGATTAGTTCTAGGGGTTGGCCTTGGTCGTATGCGCAGCCTGGCAGGCTATGCGCCTGCTCGGCGTCGAAAAAGTAGGCGGTGTATCCCTGCTTGACGAGTTCTGACGCATGTGAGACAAAATTTGGCTCGGTGTCCGCAATGGTCGCCACTCTCATACCTGGGTACGACGTCTCAAGACCTTTCACTAATATCTCGACCGCCTCGGGGGTCGAACTAGCGACTATCCTCACGTTCTCCGAATTTGGCTCCTTCCAAAGTTCGACCGATTGCGCCGATGAAATCGCCCCGATAGCGGATTTAAATTTCGTTTTGGATTGCGATGATGGGAAGGGTGGGTGAACCTCTACGAACGATCGCGGTATCTTCTCGAAGGTCTGATCGAAGAAGTACGAGAAAGCGCCTGTGAAGATTTTCTGCTTCTTGCCACGCTCATCTCTCATTTCAACGAGTGGCATCTCTATCTCACCCTAGCTGGGACTTCAATATCTCGCGTGAATCGGAAACGATAGTGCCCAGCATGGTCTCGGTGAGCCTGCATGCCTACAACGTTGCTCGTGTAACCACACTCAGTGCATTTCACGCGATCATATTTTGACCTGGCAGGGCCTACATCATTTCTTACTGCACTCATTGTTTCTTCTCCTCCTCTTCGAGGGTGCTGCCTGCGCCTGATGAGGAACGCGAGGCTGTCC
>JAFLZE010000141.1 GCA_029785685.1 Nitrososphaerota archaeon
CCCCCACCTGATACCAGTAGCCGGCGGCGGTGAGCCCGTTGAGCAGGTAGCCGGGGCCGTACCCGTTGGAGTCCACCTGGCCCACCGCGGTAACGTTGAAGGCGAGCGTGGAGAAGTCCTGCGTGAAAGTAGCCCCGATCTGCTCGTCGTATCCGGGGGACGCGCCAGGCTGGGCCCCGAGCCCCCCTGCCGCCGGCCCGACCGAGCCGGGGCCGACGGGTCTGGGCAGCGCCATCGTGGGGGCTGCGTGGGCCTGGTCGGCGCGCGACGCCTGGAAGGGCGTCAGCAGCAGGAGACCGGCCACGAGCAAGGCGAACGCGAGCCTCCCGCATGACCCGGACTGGGTGGGAGCGGACATCTGCTGGCGGCGGTGGGCCACACCCCGCTTAAAAATCGCCGCGTCTTGCGGAGGGCAGGTTATTATCCGGGCGGAGCGCCGACAGACAGGCGCGACCTTGGCCGAGCGAGCGGGTATAGAGGTGAGGGTAAGGAGGGCGACCCCCCGCGACCTCGAGGGGTACGCCAGGGTCGTCCAGTCCGTCGCGGCCGAGGGTAGGTACCTGTTCATCGAGAGGGTCACCGAGAAGAAGAGGAGGTCGATGGCCGAGCTCCTCAAGGACCGGGCGTGCCTGGTCCTCGCGGCCGAAGCCAGGGAGCGCGGGAGGTGGAAGATGGTCGGGAGCCTCGCGTTGTCGCGCTATGGGGACGCCAGCAAGTCGGGGCACGTGCGCGTCCTCGCCATGATGGTTGTAGACGGATACCGGGGGATGGGCATCGGGAAGAGGCTGATGGAGGAAGGCCTCGAGTGGGCTAGGGCGGCGGAGGGTGTGGAGAAGGTCGCACTGGGCGTCTTCTCCAACAACGGGAGGGCGTACCGCCTCTACGAGAGCTTCGGGTTCAAGGTGGAGGGTGTCAGGAGGCGGCACTACTACATCATGGGCAAGCCGGAGGACGAGGTCGACATGGCCCTGTTCGTGAAGTGACCGGCGGAGGCGAACGTTTAAACTCGCAGGGAGGCAGAAACGCGAAAGGGATGCGCGGCGTCAGGGTCAGAGGCCTTGTCAAGAGGTACGGGGAGGTCGTGGCCGTCGACGACCTGAGCATGGAGTTTGAGAAGGGCACGCTGACGACCCTGCTCGGCCCGAGCGGATGCGGGAAGACGACCACGCTCAGGTGCGTGGCGGGCCTCGAGAAGCCGGACGGCGGCGAAATATCGATAGGCGACTCGACGGTCTTCTCCGAGGGGGTCAACGTCCCGCCGGAGAAGAGGATGGTGGGGATAGTCTTCCAGTCCTACGCCATATGGCCGCACATGACGGTCTTCGACAACATAGCGTTCCCCCTCAAGATCAGGCACAGGCCGAGGCAGGAGGTTGACGCGAAGGTGAGGAAGATGATGGAGATGGTGAGGCTGACCGGCCTCGGCGACAGGCCTGCGACCATGGTGAGCGGCGGGCAGCAGCAGAGGATCGCCCTCGCGAGGGCGCTGGTCTTCGACCCGGAGGTGCTCCTCCTGGACGAGCCGCTCAGCAACCTCGACGCCAGCCTCAGGGACGTCGTGCGCGTCGAGGTGCGCGAGATCCAGAGGTCGCTCGGGATAACGACGATCTACGTCACCCACGACCAGGTCGAGGCCCTGGCGATGTCGGACAAGCTGGTGGTCATGAGCGGCGGAAGGATGATGGCGGTCGGGGCGCCCCGAGAGATATACACGAGGCCGCCCAACGAGTTCGTGGCGTCCTTCGTCGGCAAGTCAAACATGATCCCCGGCAGGGTCGACTCGATACCCGGGCTGCCCACCGCGAGGACGGGGGAGAGCCTTGTGGTGGTCGAGACGGGGTTCGGTAAGGTCAGGTGCCACCTCCACGGGGCGACCGACGTGAAGGAGGGGGACAGCGTGCTCGTCACGATAAAGCCAGAGAACGTCCTGATCTCCGCCGCCGGGAAGGACGCGAACACCTTCGCGGGCAGGGTCGAGCTCGCCTCGTACCTCGGAGGCTTCTCCGAGGTTCTGGTCTCGCTGGGCGGAGAGAAGGTGAGGGTCCTTAGGAACTCCGAGCAGGTCTCGCTCGGGGACGGGGAAGAGGTGAGCGTCGTCTTCCCCGAGCACTTCTGCTCCCTGCTCTCCGCGCGGCCGCCGCCCGCCTGAGGCGACGCGGGCACTCTGTTAGAATTAAACTAAACGAACCCTTATATAAAATCCGGGCTTCTTGGGCGACATGCGAACAAGGCGCGGCGTCTCAACCACGGTGGTCGCAGCCGCGGTGGTCGTCATAGTGATCATCGTCGTCGGGGCTCTCGTCCTGGCGTCCTCCGGAGGGAAAAAGTCGTCCTCGTCGTCGACCCTCTCGTCCACGACTGCGTCTTCGTCGTTCACGGTGAACGAGACCGCGCTATACCAGCAGGCAAAGACGGAAGGGAGCGTGGTGATCTACGGGAGCGTGACCTCGCAGCAGTTCGCGAACATCACGGCGGCGTTCAACGCCGTCTATCCGGGCATCACCGTAGACTACGTCAACCTGCAGCCGCCTCAGGCGATCCCGAGGATAAATTCGGAGCTGGCAACCCAGGGCCATAGCGCCGACATCGCCTTCCAGGGAGCGACGGCGATATACCCGCTCGAGCAGTCAGGAGACGCGATGACCTACGTCTCGCCCTACGCGAGCACCTTCCCTAGCGGGGTGCGCGACCCGCTCAACCAGAGCACCCCCATAATCGAGCTTTCCTTCGGATGGGTCTACAACACCCAGATGATACAGCCCGCGAACGTCCCGACCACGATGGCCGAGGTGGCGAACGCCCAGTTCAACGGGAAGGTCGTGATGAACGACCCCACGACGGGCAGCGCGTTCACCCAGTACTGGGCGGGGCTGGCGGGCAGCCTCGGCAACACCACCGTCTACAACTTCCTCCACGACCTCAAGAACGCCACCAATCCGACCATAGTCCCCACCACAACGAGCTGCGCGACCGAGGTGGCCACCGGCGCGTACGCGATCTGCCTGGGCGCGTTCATGCAGGAGGCCGCCCCCGACATGCAGACGGGGGCCCCGATGAGGTTCCTCAACATCACAGGCCTCCCGCTGTTGACCGAGCCATCCTTCTCGATGATAGTCAAGAACGCCCCCCACCCGGCAGCGGCGGAGCTCCTCACCGACTTCATGGCCTCCCCCGCCGGACAGGAGGCCTGGGGGAACATCAACGTGAGGACGCCCGTCAGCCAGACGGTGACGGCCACCTGGACCCTCCCCAACGTGATCCAGCACTTCGACCCAGGGGCGGGGACGGTGGAGTACTTCCCTACGCCGGGCGTCTCGGCAGCGGCGACCGCATGGGGACAGAGCTTCGCCTTCATGAAGTAAGCCGGCGGCAGGGATGAGCGCCGCGAGTCAGGAGAGAGCGAGGGCGCGGGCCCTCCGCCTCAGCCCGGCGCTCCTGGCCCTCGGGGTGGGGACGGCCGTCCTGGGGGTCTTCATCGTCTATCCCATCGCCTTCACCGTGCTCAGCAGCTTCTGGAGCGGGCAGCCGGGGGAGGCGGGCCACTACACCCTCGCCAACTACTCGTCGCTCCTCTCCGACCGCCACTTCTACTCCACCGTGCTCAACACGTTCGTCCAAGCCGGGTCCTCCGCCCTGATGGGCATCGGGCTGGGGACCCTTCTGAGCCTCATCACGGTGAGGACGGACACTCCGCTGAGGGGAGCCCTCTTCTACCTCCCGTACCTCCCGCTTGCGTTCCCGGTCCTGATAGCGAACCAGGCCTGGATCTACATCTTCGAGAGGAGGGTCGGGCTCGTGAACATACTCCTCGGGGACCTCGGCCTCTCCAGGTCGACCTTCAACATCTACAGCTGGCCGGGGATAGTCTTCGCCAGCGGGATGGCCCTCGCCCCCATCTGCTACGTGATAATCTCGGCGGCGATGCGGAACATGGACTCCTCGCTCGAGGAGGCGAGCAGGGCTTCGGGTTCGGGGGCC
>JAFLZE010000142.1 GCA_029785685.1 Nitrososphaerota archaeon
AGCCTCGGGAAGAAGGCCACTTCGGGAGCCTGTCTCGAGATCGCTTGAGATCGCTGGTTCAAATCCGGCCGACCCCACCACTTTTGGTAGGTTCAAACGATAATCAAAGCCAAGCCTGACTCTGTACTTCTGCCCCCTCTGACTCATCCCGGTCTCGCACGGTTTGACAATACGACCATATGAATCAACGCGTCGGAGTCAGGTTCCATGCTTCCTCCACATGGCTTGGGTTTTCGTCTGCCAACGACGGCCGACAGCCCTATTCCAATCAGCCCGATAGCCAGGACCGCGGAACCAGCAAGGGTAACATCCAGAGGTCGTCCCCCCTCGGACATGGTGTAGGTGACGGCGGCCGGATGGCCGTTGGCCCCCAGGAAATCGACCGCGTAGTATCCCCTTGCAGGTACGCTAAAAGTGACTATGTCCTTCTCGACCACCGGCACGCTCACAACTGTTGAGTTTGAAAGGTCTCCTGCCAGTTGGGCGACAATCAGGGTTGCTGTGCCGTTCAGAACAGAGATGCTTACAGAAGCAGTGGTCGGAATGAGAAAATAGATGTCTGGTTGAAGAGACCCAGCGGGGCGATTCGAACCGAGGTTCTCCCCGGGTGTCAGCTGCGCCCCTATCACTAGTCCCAACCCAATTACAGCCAGTGCGACCACGGCTCTGGTTTTCACCTTCAGTCTAGGTCAGCCCTAACAAGGAACGCCAGCCCCGTAAGGAACAAGACGGAAGCCCCCAGAACTCTGTATGCTAACGCAAGGTAGTCTGTCATCGCCGGAGCGGTGGACAGGGCGACCGCCTCGGGCCTGTAGAGCAGGCTGAACACATATGTGGAGAAAGCATTGACGACAAGGTAGTCTCCGTAACCCAACTGGAGGTATTGTGGCAGAATTGAAGTGCCGAACGAAAGGTACCCTGCGCTGAACAGGGTGAACGCCAGGAAGACGAGCAGAGAGACTGTCGTCCTCCTCAGAGCGAAGGAGACGGCCATAACGAACGAGTTAAGGAATGCAAGTAGGACCAGTTGCTCGCTTATCATGATCAGGAAAGTGAATCCGGGGCTGTCGCCCCAGTTTGAGTAAGCCCCCACGTTGGGGAAGTATCCCAAGTAAAGGAAGAACGCCAACAAGTCGAGCAATAATGCAAATATGACAAAGATTGCGAACAGCGAAGTCCATTTCAGGACTACGAACTTCGCTCTCGAGACTCGCAGAGAAAGGAACTGCTCGGCTATCTGGCCCCTTTCCATAGCCAGAGAGTAGCTCATGACCCCCGCTATCCCCACGAAGATTAGGATGAGGATGTCTAGGCTCCAGGTAAGGTTCTCGAACACAGTAGAAGTTCCCCGATTCATGAAGTTGTGTGAAGCGACAGACGCCACACCAAGCAGCAGAACCAGTTCAGGTAGCGGCTCCACGAGGTCGTTCTTGTAGGTCCAACGCAGGACCTTGGCGAAGTCACCCAAAGCAGTTCACACCCCAGATTCCGTCATGCCAACGCCTCCGCGTACAGCTCGCTGATTGACTTCGGTTTGAGTTCCAAATTTCGGACCTCGGCGTGGATGGTAGTCACCAGCTTCCTGAAGGAGCCGGTGTCTGCCATGCCCTTGGTTTCTAGTACTGCACGCCCATCACCAACTTCTGCGCTAATTGCGAGCCCTGTACGAAGAGCTTCGGCGGAAATCAGCGAAGCCTTGTCAGATTCGATGACGAGTCTGGACGAGCCCGCTGACAGGTCCCCGATCATCCCTCCCCTGATGACCTTCCCAAGCCTCATCACGCACATCCAGTCGGCCACACCTTCGAAATCAGCGGGCGTGTGCGATGCGATAATGAAGGTCGTACCTTTTCGGGCCAGTTCGCTGATTAGACTGGCCACCTTCTTCCTCGTGGTGGCGTCCAGGTTGGCCGTGGGCTCGTCCCAGAGAACGATTTGCGGCTTGGAAATCACGGAGGTAGCCAGACCTAGCTTCTGTGCCATTCCACTCGAGTAGCTGCCTATCCTTCTATCAACAAAGGCGACCATGTCCAAGTACTGAACGACATCTGAGGTCCATGCCTCGTCTCTGACGGAAGACGCCCATGAGAGCATCTCTATTCCGTCAAGATACGTGGGGTATCCCGGCTTGTCGAGCATGAACCCCACTCCTATCCTATTTGCTTCGATACCCCGACGCCAAGCCCTCCTGTCGTTGGAGCGTAACTCTTCGCTTCCCAGATACAGCGTGCCTTCTTGGGGGTAGGTAATGCCTGCGATGACATTTATGAGCGTACTTTTCCCCGACCCATTGGTACCAAGAACAAGGTTGACTCGTCCTTCAAAGCTCAATGTCACCGAGTCAAGGGCGATTGTCGAACCAAACTTCTTAGTTAAGCCTCTAATAGAAATCAGTGCGGACAAATTGTTTTCGCCTACTTCCTTAATCTCGTTCTTGCCCGCATGACAACTATGGCAATCACTCCCGCCACGACTACAGTAGAACCTGCATAGTATACCCAGCCAACATTCACGCCTGACTGCGTCTGGCCTTGCGTTGGGGATAGCGAAATGTTAGTCGAGTCGAGAATGAATGAGGCGTCGCCTGTGTAGAAGAACTTCCCCAGTGTGGTTCCAAACGCGATATACCTGCAATCCGAGAGTGAGTTGTTCGAGATATTGCACACGGTTTGCAAGATTGGGTATTCAGGCCCGCTGATGTATACGCCCAAGCCATTGTAATAATCGTAAGAGCCTGAAGGGCCGAGCTCCTGGACCTGGTTCGGATTGTTAAGGTTGACGCCACTAGCATTCAGCCACGCGTACTTGTAGGTTCCACCCACACCAAAGGTTGCCGGACTGACTTGATAGCTATAGTATGGCGGAGGGACTATCGTTCCAGACGAGTTCACACCCGGACCTCCAAAGTTCACCATCGATGGCCTTCCGACGTTTCCTATGCTGTCTATTCTCATCCCACCAACGAACTCTGAACCAAGGTAGAGCTTACCTCCAACCAAGAGCGGCGGTGCCCAGAAATTGACCCTGCCTTGAGGTTGACCACCAGTATAGGATTCCCCACTGGTCACATTGACGGTCAACAAAACTGATTGTCCAAACTCGAACCGAGTGCACGGAAGCTGATGCTCAAACTCTTGCTGAGAATATTCGCACCCAGACGATTCGAACGTCACATTCAAGGAAGCCATATCCCCTGACCTATCGAGAACCTTCCAGGTCAGATTCGCCGCGCCATTGGGCGGCGACAAGGATACCCCGATTGGGTTAACAGGCTGAATGTCGAGAAGAACCGTGCCGTTCGGTAGTACATGGGCGGGTGGCCCGCCCACAGTGGCATACTGATAGGTAGCAAAGGCTCCTGCTTTGAGCCAGGGATAGTCGGATACATTCGAGATTGTGGCGCTCCCTGACGCGTCGGCTAATGGTGGTAACAACAGTAACACTATCAGGGCCGACAGAAAAAAAAGAGGCAGCCTCTGGCGCCCTTTCAAGGTTGCGGCTAGGGTGCCGAGGCACTCGTCGATGCTACGCATGCGCTTCCTACGGCCAAGTTGTTGCAGTTTCCGCTCCAGCCGTACTGGCTCACTGTGACGCCACTGGTGGATGCAGTGTAGCTGTAGCTACCTAGCGAGTTGAGTGCAAAATTATACGAATACTGCCAATAGCAGACGCTACTGTAGGCTGCTTGTCCTCCTTGCAAGTCATCGGCGTTTGTGAAGGAATGACTAGTGCCGCAAAGTGTTATGCTTCCGCTGGCAACATAGAGTTGGCCTGAGAATGCCTCCCATTCAGACTGCCCTGAGGCTCCTCCAGGGCAGGAGTAAGCGAACGCCTTGGCTAACATCGACCCGTCCGAGCTCGTGTTAGACGTGCTTTGATAAAGGAGACACGAATTTGGCGAGC
>JAFLZE010000143.1 GCA_029785685.1 Nitrososphaerota archaeon
GAGGAGAGTGTGGAAAGAGCTACTCTCAGCTGGAATGAAGGGACTGCCAGCCTCGGGTAAGGCTTGAGGTAACCAAAGGGTGGTCGAGACAACGTTTGCGCTCTGGCCAAGGCGCAATGAACCCTATGCACGGTTATCTTGGTTCAAGGTCGAAATATACCTTACACTCGAAGCGAGTTCTTCATGCCGCTTGGTTCTTCGTCCCTTCATAGATGTCAAAGAATGACCTGAGACCTCTGGGTTCGGCTATTTTGACCAAGGACCTTCCGATAGGCCTTCTCCCACACAAGATTCTCACGACCTCATCAAGGCTCGCTGCCGCAGTCAAGGCCATTATCGGAAGAAATGTTGCTCCCACAAATGAAGAAGCTATGCTGCCGCCGACAAAAACCGCGTCGACAATCTTCTTTCTCCCCTCGTAACTTTTTATGAGTTCAGAGAAATGACTTTCAATATCTTGCAATTCAACAGCTTCCTCACTCGACTTCGCCTTCCTCTCTCGTGCTCGAATGCGTTTGTCGAATTCACCTAACGCCCTTCGGGCTTTCTCGTAGTCGTGCCTTTTGTCCAAGGCGTCCTCGAATGAAGCAGGCCTGTACAAATGAAATCTCTTGGCTAAGACGGCTCCCGCAGGGGAGAAGAATTCGACCTTCCCAACCAGGCTCCGTGATGGGGTGTCCCCGTTTGAAATCGAGCGCCAAGATATTGTATGGAATCCCGAGAGAGAATAGACGGGGGCTCCAACTAGGTACAATCTAGAGAATTCCAGTTCTCTCCTGGCCCCATCGATTTCGCCTGCTCGAAGCAACTGCAAGATGCGTTCAAGTTCTTCTCGTTCGTTGATTGCCAATAGCGAAGCCACTACAGCCTCGGTGGTGCGCCTGATTCTGTCGGGATCGGATTGCATGGTATCTACGGCGACTTTCGACTTCTCCGAAAACAACCTGACTATCTCAAATCTAATTAAATTGGAGTCTGCATCTACTGGTACCGAGGCATCGATGTGATCAACAATCCGCCTTGACGTCGGAAACCCTTTTTCCAGAATAGGGTCAAGATAGTCAGGCAGTTCCTTTGCCTCGCTCGGCAAGTTGATCATGATTACCGCTTGGTTGTTCTTCTCCAACGACAGGATATCATTGGTCGAGACGCCGTACCATTGGAAGAATTCGCGTTCACTCTTCAGTTCCACATTAATGTGAACTATCTGAACCTCACGAAAAGGCACCAATTCCCAGATCTTCGTATAAGGTTCCAAGGAGGTGCAGAAGTTTCCACGGAGCATTTCCCCATACTCGGGATACAAATCCCGGAATGAAGAAACGGGTCTCTTCTCGGAACTCAGTCGTGTCGCGGTTTCGGCACCAAGATAATCTTCTACTGCAGTTTTCTTCAAGTAGGGGCCCTCTTGCAACTACGTCCGGTTATTTCACACTTCTACCCTCGTTCTCGGTGGAGGCGCAAGGGACCCTCTGCGTGGTAACGCACCCACCACTGTCAGACATCGACAATATCCGCACCGAACGCCCTCAGTGTTCCCCAGCTAAAGACCAGCACCACAACGAGCAGGAAGTTGACCACCCACACCGTCATCATCAGCTCGAAAGCGAACAGGCTCGGTCCGACCAGGACGAAAAACGCGGTTATGATCATGCCGATGGCCAGAAGTGGGATTCCAATTGCGGCCCCCCAAATCTGGACCCTCCACAACCAAACCCCACAGATTAAACCGAAGATGCCCATCAACAGGAGTAGCCCTCCAAAGCCCAGCAGTCCGAGCGACGTCAAGACAAGGGACCCGTAGAACGGGATGCTTCCTGCAATCCCAGATGCAAATCCTGCCAGGGTGAACAATAACCCCACTATGATACCGAACGCCCCATACAGAAAGAAGACTATCGAAGCCACCTGAGTTCGCATCGGGCTCGGAGCAATGGCTACCGCTTCCTTCTGCGAACTGAACACCCTATCGGCGTCTGCTTTGCAGTAGAGCTTACCGCCGATTCGAACTGCGCAGGCATCGCAAACCCCCTGTCCGCATTCCGAGCAGACCCCCACTGCGTCAACATCGTGATGGACGTAGCATTTCAAAGGCGGCTCTACTCACGTGGGGATGCTTCCTCTGTTATAGCCGTTATAGACCACAAATCCACAGGCAGGTGTCAACGAAACGGATGAAAGAGTCGGTTTGGCTTCCTGATTCGAATCCTGGGATGAATGACTCCCGGCGGGGGTGCAATGAACCCTAAACTCTCAGCTTCGGCACGCAGGCCAGATAGCTCTTCCTGAGCTCTTCTCTATCGATGTGATTGTAGATGTCTATAGCCTCCCTCCTGCTGTCCCCCCTCAGCTCCTTGACGTACTCTCTCGGCATCCCATTCCTGAGCAAGAACGTCGTGAAGTAGTGCCGGAAGCAGTGGGGGCCGAAGTGGTCCTCTAGTCTCAGCGAGCTCGGCTTATGGAACCCGAGCGCCTCAGCGTACTTCGTCACCGCCGAGTAGAGACTGCTTCTGTCGAGCCTCGTCAGGCTCTGGTAGCTGGTGAACAGCGCCGGGGTCTTCGGCGCCAGCCTCTCCCTGTACGCGAGCCACCTCCTGAGCGCCACGGCGCACTCCTCGTCGAAGAAGACCACCCTGTTGCTCCTCTTGGGCGTCGGCTTGAGCCTGATGGAGTCGTCCCTCCAGTCGATGCGATCCACGTCGAGGTTGAGGAGCTCCCTCCGCCTTATCCCGGTCTTCGCGAACACCAGAGCTATCGCCCTGTCTCTGGGGTCGATGATTGAATTCACCAGCCTGCTCATCTCCTCTACGCTCAGCAGCCTCCTCTCCATCTGTTCGCTCCCGTCCTTGTACCTCCGCAGGTACCTCTTCCTAAAGGGGAGCACCACGTTCGTCGCTATCCTTCCCTCGAAGACCAAGTACTCGTAGAAGGCGGAAATCGCCGCGTACACGTTCTCCACCGTCTTGTAACGCGCCGACCTCGACCTCAGAAGCTCGAGGTATGAGGTCAGGGTCAGGAGGTCGATCTGGTCGTACCTGGTCCCCTGCGCCCGCAGGAACTCGAGGAAGTGCCGCATGCACCAGGCGTAGTGGTCGACGGTCTCCTTGGTCAGGCCTCTGAGCTCGCAGTCGTGCCTGAACCCCTCCAGCGGCGCCGGCGGCGCTGGCGGCGCGCTTTCGACGGCCTCTAGCCTCTCCATTTCCACCACCTCCCGTCGTACTCCAGCAGGCCATAAGCTTCCAGCGCCTCGAGCTGCCTCCGAATCCCTTTGACCTGCTCCGACTCCCTCGGGTCCACGTGCAGCCTCGCCAGGATCGCGTCGGTCTCGACCGCCCTCCTCTTCCTCAGGAAGTCCAGGAGCGCCTTGTCGAACCTCCTCTCCCCGACGAACCCGGCCTCCACGAACGGCTGCGCCCTCAGCCTCTTCAGCTCGTTGTCGAGGTTGTCGCCCAGCATCTTCAGCATCCTGTTCTCCTGCCTGAGCTTCTCGTTCTCCTCCAGCAGCTCGCCCTTCTCCTGCCGGAGCCTCTCCCCGTCCGCCGCGAACTCCGCCTTCAGGACGCGCTCCGCCCTGCCTCCTTCAGGCGCCAGCGACTGTATCACCTTCATCATCACGAACTTGGACACGGATCTCTTCTCCTCCGCCGCCCTCCTCTTCCAGTCCTCCACCATCTCCACGCTCGGGAGGTAGATGTACAGCGAGCGCTGCTTGATCGTCTCCGTCTTGCCCCGCGGTATCTTGGCCATGCCCGGGTCTGGAAAGGCCCGTTTCTATATATAGTTTTACTGGTAAGAGGTGCCGCGGGTCGGATTTGAGCCGACGACACTCCGGTCTTCAGCCGGATGCTGATGAGCTATGAGGTCTCCCTAGCC
>JAFLZE010000144.1 GCA_029785685.1 Nitrososphaerota archaeon
GGGGTCAGCACCAGGCTCCCGCCGAAGAGGCTGAACACAAACCAGATCGTCGCCATTGTGGACGCGCTGCAGCGCTTCCCTGACTTCCTCCAGCCTGACGCGGCCGTCCTCTCTCCCATCGGAGAGGAAATCCTCCTCACCGGGATCAACAAGGAGCTTCAACCCGAGTTCTCCACGGTGGTGACGAGGCCCCCTTCTTCCTACTCTGGTTTTCCCTTCCTCGTCGAGGTGGGCGTGGCCTACGGAGGCAAGGTGCTGCAGCCAGGGGTCAAGCTGTTCAGGTTCGCCAACCGGATTCCCCTTCTGTACGATGAGAGCTCTGACGTGAGCTTCGAGGTCCTCAACGAGGAGGTGGACTGGCGGCGGTACCATGTCCCACAAGACGCGCCGGTGGGGGTCATCACGCATATCGCAAGCACAAGGATCCCCTACAAGACCGTCGGGAAGGAGTACATCGCCGACAGGCCGGAGATCCAGAGGGAGATCAGGAATGCGGTCAGGGAAGCGCTGAGGAGGCTGGGCATCTTCCTCTCGAAGAAAGGGAGCATGGAGGCGGTCCAGCGAAAGATGAACATCTACGGGAAGTACCTCCCTCTCATAGCACAGTTCTCGACTGAGCTGGCTGGGAAGAATGACCTGCCTGATTACAAGAAGCTCATAGGCGAAGGAGGGATGATCGTTGAAGAAAACGACGCGGCTGCGACGGAATCAGACGCCTCGGAAGCTGGAGTGAAGATTGCCAACCAAAAAGAAAGCGACCAAGAGACAATCGACAGGTACAGCGGAAGCTAGGCAAAGCACCGTCCAAGGCCTCCTGAGAGACCTTGGTGGGAGCATCTACGGCGACCTAGACGAGGGTCGGTTCCCGAGCCTTACTCTGGCCAGCAGATCCGTCCGAAACATAGTCTATGACAAAAAACTCCAGCAGTTTGTCTTGGGAGCCACCACTGTGAAAAAGTCGTCAGGGAACATCAAGCACATCCGGCCCTTCACCCAGCTGGTATGGCTCGCTTATTTCGCGAAAAAGCTGGTAGACGAGAAGCGGACCTCGACGCTCAGAGACGTCTTCTATTCAGCCCAGGCGTTCAACGTGGAGTTCCAGGACCAGGCCGAATCTGACGAGCTGATCACAGACCTCGAGGTACTGATGCAGATGGCCCGTGAGGGTATGAACATCTACCCTGAAGAGAGGAGCGCGATCTTCGGTGACATGAAGATAGAGTACACCGTCCCCGGGTACGAGGGGAAGCTCGCCGACCTTTCTGCGAACCCGGACGGCGTCATGATCGGGCCCGCGCTCACCACGGCCGAGTTTAGGGACACGGACGCGGAGATCGTGCTGGCCATAGAGAAGGGCGGCCTGTTTACTAGGTTCATCGAGGAGAGGGTCCATCAGAAGTACAAGGCGATTCTGATCAACACGGCGGGACAGCCTCCGAGGTCGACCCGGTATCTCATCCGCAGGCTCAACCATGAACTGGGCCTCCCGGTTGGGGTTTTGTGTGACGCCGACCCATGGGGGGCGCACATCGCGATGGTCATCAAGAGCGGGAGCGCCAACGCAGCCCATCTCCGAGAGCTCACAACCCCCAACTCCGTCTGGCTGGGGGTCTACGCCAGCGACATCCAAAAGTACAAGCTCCCGTCTGACAAGCTCACCGAAGTAGACATCAAGCGGCTCTACGAGCTGAAGGCAGACCCCCGTTACACAGAAAAGATGTGGCACGACGAGCTCGAGACCTTCCTGAAGTACAAGCGGAAGAGCGAGCAGGAGGCCTTCGCCAGATACGGGCTCAGCTACATCGTAGATACCTACCTCCCTGAGAAGCTTGAACTGATGAAGAGCTCCTGAAGGCCTCAACGCGGCTAACTGCTAAATACCCTGAGCAGTCTGGCCGAAAAGACCGCCATGACTTTCACAGCCCAGCAGTCGAGGGTGGACGCTCTGGTGAGGCTCCTGGGGCTCGTCGTCCTGGGGTTCGGTATCCTGATGCTCTACTACACTTACTCGAACGCCACCGCTCCAGGGGTTGCGCCTGAGATAGTCACGGTGAACTATTCGCTTGGGCTCCTCCTGTCTGTACTCGGGCTATTCGCTACCTTCTCGAAGTTCAAGTGACGGGCTTGCCTATCAAGATCGCCCTGGCCGGGGTCGGCAACTGCGCTTCGGTCTTCGTGCAGGGGCTGAGGTTTTACTCCGGGGACGAGCGCAGGGGGCTCTGGCATCCGAACATTGCGGGGTTCAAAGCGAAGGACGTCCAAATCGTGGCCGCCTTCGACGTTGACCCGGCCAAGGTGGGCCTTGAGCTTTCGAAGGCCGTCTTCGCCTCGCCCAACGTCTCCAGGCGCTACCTGACGCTTCCAAAATCCAAGGTGGTCGTGCAGCCGGGCGTCTCGAAGTCAGACGTCGCCCCCCACCTGGCCGGTGCCCGGCTCGAAAAGTCCAGCTCGGACGAAGTGTCGAAGAAGCTGGAAGCAGCTGACACCGACATCTTGGTAAACATGATTTCTTCTGGCTCCGGCGCCTCTTCAGAGGAGTACGCCAGGGCGGCTCTGAAGGCTGGATGCGGGTTCATCAACTGCACCCCCAGCCTCGTCCTGAAGAGCAACAAGCTGGTCGCCGACTTCCAGAGGTCGAAGCTGCCTCTCATCGGTGACGACCTGATGAGCCAGTTCGGGGGGACGGTGTTCCACAAGGGGCTCCTGGGGCTGCTCGTCAAGAGAGGAGTCAAGATCGCCAAGAGCTACCAGTTGGACGTGGGAGGGGGGTCGGAGACGGAGAACACGATCAACGAGGAGATCAAGATGGCGAAGAGGGAAGTGAAGACGGCCTCGGTGGCTACGGAGGTCCCCTACAAGTTCGAGACCATCGCGGGGACCACCGACTTCGTCGACTACATGGGCAATGACAGGACGAGCTACTTCTGGTTCGAAGGGAGCTCTTTCCTCGACAGCGGGGTTTCGATCGATGTCTATCTCAGGTCATCCGACGGCGCCAACGCAGGCAACGTCCTCCTGGACGTGGTCAGGGCAACCTACCGCTCCATGAAGGTTGGGAAGCTCGGCACGGTCGGGGAGATATGCGCCTACGGCTTCAAGTCGCCCCCGAGGCCCGCGCCTTTCGAAGAAGCTTACACGAAGTTCGCAGCGCTCTACGTCAGGTAAGCTGCCGCTCCTTTCCGGAGTTGCTTCACGAGGAAGCTGCTTCCTTCAGGGGGTCATCTGACTGCCTGGTAGTGCAGGAGTAGCTCACCATAGGGCAGGGTCTTGACCGACAGGAGCTTCATCGTCTGCTGACCGAGCATCGTCCCCCAGTAGTGTTTGCCCCGGCCAAGGATGACCGGCATGACGAGCAACCAGTACTCATCTGCGAGGCCGCGCTGTATGACCTCTTGCACCACCGATGGGCCCCCATCTACGATGATGTCTTTGCCTGGCTCGTTCTTCAGCGTGGAAATGACCTCGCTGAGCTCTCCCGACATGATCCTGGAGTTCTGCCACTTTGTCTCTTTCATGAAATGGGAAAGGCAAACCTTCTGGCAGCCGTCGAGCCACCTGGAGAACTCGTAAAGGTACTTCGGGTCTCCGGGCTTTCTCGCCGCCTCCGAGTGGTAGTTCAGATGGTCCTCGAACGCGCGCCGGCCGAAGACCACCGTGTCCACAGAGTCGTAATGGCTGGCCCACATGTCGGTCCAGAGGGCATCTGGCTCCTCTGATACGAAATCAGATCCGGGATACTTCGGGAACTCGCCGAAGCCGTCCAGCGACATGTACAGGTACACGGTAATCTTCCTGGCCATGTGGTCGCCTTCGCGCCAGAGCCCGAGCTATGCCATTTAAGAAAGCGGGCGCGATTGCAGTGTCCCG
>JAFLZE010000145.1 GCA_029785685.1 Nitrososphaerota archaeon
TCGGCCGGCATCCCCGTGATAACCTCCGGGGTGGGAGGCCAGTCCTGGATAGTCAAGGACGGCTCGAACGGGCTGGTCGTTGACGGGCCCGACGACGTCAAGGGGGCAGCGGAGGCGGTGAGGAAGATGGCCGACAGGCCCCACCTCAGGAGGAGGCTGGGGAGGGCAGCCGAGCAGACCGGGTCTGCCTACTCGCTTACCAGGCTCGTGGACAGGCTCTCGAGGCGACTCCAGGACGAGATCAGGGCTCGCTCCGACGACATGCCTGCCGTCACGAGCATGTCCGGCGACGAGAGGGTGATCGAGGCGTGGTCCCACAACGGCCAGAGGGTGGCCGCTACGACCAGGCGCCTCATAGTCAGGTCCATCCCCAGCGGGAGGGAGATGATCTCCGTCCCCTACGACGACATATCCACGATACGGCCGCACGCAGAGGCCCCCTGGACTGCGCTCGGGGTGGGCGCCATAGCCACCGTGGCCCTCCTGGCCCAGAGGGTGGCCGGCTTCCAGGTGCTCCACCCCCTCGTCCCGGTGCTCTCCTCGCTCCTCTCCCCGCTCGCGGCCTCGGGCGCGGCTGCAACCGTGGTGACCCTCCTCCCGTTCGTGCCGCTCGCGGCCTCGGCGGCCGCCTTCCTCCTCGAGGTGAACAGGGGGTACGTGGTCGAGTACGGCTCGCGCACGCTCTTCCTTCCCAACAAGTTCGGCAAGGCCCTCCGCCTTGCCGACAAGCTCACCCCGAGGGAGCTCTTCGAGGTCGAGGGCGCCCCCGCGGAGGAGGCTGCCGGGGTCCCCGGCCCGGTCATCCAGGCTGCCACGGAGCGGCTGGAATAGGGCGAAAGGCCGCCCTGAACCTCCGGGTAGCCTGGTTGATCGGGGTCGGGAAGAGCAGCGTGTCCCTGCCCGGGGGCGGAGCTGGCTTCTTGGCCACCCGACGAGCCTGCTCCGCCTGGGCGGCGTGCCAATCCGCGTCTTGCCTTAGTGTCACAGGTGCGCTCGAATCCTTAATAGAGGACCAATCCGGCGAGGAGTCAGGTCAAGGTGAACATGGGTCGTGTTTCCGATGGACAACACCGACGGAAAGAAGTCCGTGCTGAGGAGCATCCGTGTCTCGAGCAGACTCGCCGCCAGCCTTGAGAGAGAGGCCCGCGAAGCGAAGATAAGCGTCAACAGCCTGGTCTCGTCGATACTGGAGCGGCACGACGAATGGGGGAAGCAGGCGGAGCGGTTCGGGTTCGTCCACATCTCGCGGGATCTGTTCGGGCAGTTCCTGGACGCCATCGACGACGACGACCTCGCCCTGATGGCGCGCGAGTTCGGACGCAGCATGTCGACCGACCTGATCGTCTTCTGGTTCAAGGAGGTGAGCCTCGAATCTGTCCTGCGCTACCTCTCGCTCCTCTCAGAGTACCAGAAGCTCTTCACGCTCGACCTCACAGAGCTCCACGGCAGCTACGTGATAATCGCGCACCACGCCTTCGGAGAGAAGGGCTCCGTGTGGTTCCTGAACTTCCTCAGGGAGGCCGTCGAGACGAACCTCGGCGTCACCACCTCCGCCAAGCACACCAAGACCTCGGTCAGGATCGAGATCCCTGTCAGGGGGCTCGAGAGGACGCTCACTGACGCGAGGGCTGGGGAGCTCCCCGCAGCGGCGCTGGCGCCTTTGCCTCGGACCCCCGGCCGCATGGATTCGCGCTAGTGTGTCACATTGTGTTTCAAAGGCACAGGCCCTGCGCTTACGGGCTCGCCTGTAACTGTCCTCGATATATCGCCGGCTCCCGCGATAGACCATGAAAACGCATGGAAAACATACTCAGTAAGAGATCAGTCAGAGTCATATCGATCAGCCTGCTCTTCTTCGTGGCCGGCATCGGAACCTCCGTCCTGATCAGCCCCGTGAGCGCCCTCCCCAGCACCGCCGCCGGCGGCCCTTCGGCTTCCGCCGGGGCTCCTGCGGCCGCCGCGACCCCGTTGTCGCAGGCCGAGGCAAACTGGGAGTACGCCAACGGCAACTCAATAGGCCAGGACTACAACCCGCAGATGCAGATCAACAGCTCGAACGCCCAGTACCTGCAGCTGGCCTGGATCTACCCGCTCCCGGCGGTGCCCTCGTCGCTGAGCAGCCTCAGCCTCTTCGGCGGCACTGTCAACATGAACCCGCTCATCGTGAACGGGACCGCCTACGCGATCACCGCGTTCGACGAGGTCTTCGCCTTCAACGTGGCCAACGGGAACCTCCTCTGGAACTTCGCCTCGCCCCTCGCTGTCAACCAGACGACCGGCGAGGCGACCGGGCCTGTCCCGCTCCACTCCCACAACGGGAACGAGTACTTCACCACCGCAACATTCGGCAGCGGGGTCAGCGGGCCCACGATCTGGTTCCAGGGTGAGAACAACAAAGTCTACGCGATAAACGCGCTCAACGGCCAGGAGGTGCTGAACTTCACCGACTTCACCGGCCTTAGCATGGTGCCCGGGAACAACCCCCAGAGCATCTACAACGGCATCGGCGCGTCCAACATAGCCATCAACCAGAACCTGGGAGTCCTTGTCTCTGGTCACGACGCTGAGCTCGACGCCGACAACGGCAGGGGCTTCTTCGCCGGCTGGAACCTGAACACCAACCCGCCGAACCTCATGTGGGTGACGCCTACCGTCCCCCCACAACCGGGTAGCGGCGTCCCCCTGAACCCGTACTTCGACCAGCAGCTGATCGGCAACATGTCCGCAGCATACACCTTCTATCCGGGCAAGAACGGCTCGACCAACGGCTACACCACGCCCACCGAGGTGGCGGGCGGTCTCCTCATGAACACCAACAACAACATCGTCGTCAACTGGAAGTCGATGTCCTCGGCCCAGCTCAACGCGACCCTCTACAATGACTGGGGTCAGTCGTCCCAGACAGCCCAGTGCCTCGCGATCGACGGCGGCGGCTCCACTGGCTCAACTGGCTCCGCATGGGGCGCAGAGTGGGTCGTGGGCACAGGACCGACCGCAGGGATGATCTTCCTCGGCACCAACAACAAGGACCCGTTCGTCGGGCCTTGCAACCCTGGTCCCAACCTCTGGTCGGCGTCCATCTTGGCGCTCAACATGACCACTGGGAACATCGTCTGGGGCTTCCAGACGACCACCCACGACGTCTGGGACTACGACTGCGCCTGGTGGCAGGCTCTGGCCAACGAGAACATCAACGGCGTCAACACCCAGGTCCTCCTCAAGACGTGCAAAGACGGGTACCTCTTCGAGCTCAACGCCCAGACCGGTAACCTGATCTGGGCATGGAGCCCGCCCAGCGGCGTGGTCACGCCCGGGGCGGCCAGGTGCCCCGTCTGCTACCCGATGAACCCCCTCAACGCATCACAGACCGGCATAGACTTCCCGTCAGCCCTCCTCAACTGCGCGCCCACCTACACCATAGCTTGCGAGAGAGGTCCTCAGCCTGACTACCTCGCGTGGCCTTCCGAACTGGCGGGCTTCGAGGACGAGCAGGCGTACGACCCAGCGACCAACCAGATCTACGCGACCTCCCACGTCGTGCCCGAATACATGGGCTACTCCGGGTTGAACGCGTCCTCCTACTTCACGTCGACGGGCGAAGCCATCGTCCCGTGCCCGACCTGCGGAACCCTCGCCAACAACGCCACGACCTGGGACATCAACGCAGCCACCGGTCAGGTGGTCTGGCACCACAACATCCCGTTGCAGGGATACCGCGGCCAGACCGACGTGACCGGTAACATGGTCTTGCTGTCGCTGTCATCGGGAGACATCCTGATGCTCAACGCGCAGACCGGCAATGTGGTGCGTTGAGCTGTGCCGAGGACATCGACTTCCAGTTGACGACGAT
>JAFLZE010000146.1 GCA_029785685.1 Nitrososphaerota archaeon
CGGGACCTTCTCGGTGGTCATTTTACTCATCAACTTCCTGTTCACCAAGAACCTGGAGTCATCGGTACTCTATGCGACCAGGTTCGTGGCCATCGTTGTATCGACCAGCCTGTTCTTCATAACCACATCCCCCGACGAGCTGGAGCAGGTCATGAAGACGTTTAGGCTGCCGAGGGACGTAGTCTTCGCGTTCGTGACTGCGGTTCGCTTCATCCCTGTGATGATGCTTGACACAATCCAGATCATGGACGCCCAGAAATCGAGGGGCCTCGAGCTTGACAGAGGTAACGTCTTTCGCAGGGTCAGGAACATGATTCCTGTCCTCATTCCTCTGGTAGTCAACTCGGTGGTTAGGAGCGGCGAGCTGGCGGAGGCGATGGAGTCTCGAGCGTATGGTGCAGTTCCGCGGCCAACGAGCCTCGTACAGTACAGAGCGAGCGCCCTCGACAAGGCCGCCACCCTTGCTGCGATCGCGTTGTTCGCCCTGGCCGCCTACTCCTTTTATTACGTCCTGCCCGTCCAGTTCCCGTGATACCGACCAGGGTCGTAGCTGATGAGAGGGAGAGGGCGAGTGGGGTCCCTGAGGAGCTTTCCAAGCTCAACGTCAGGGTTTACTTCAGCAAGCTCCCGGTCGCCGACTATGTGCTCAATCCTGAGATCGCGGTCGAGCGCAAGTCGGTCAGAGACCTGGTCTCATCGGTTTACGACTCTCGGCTCTTCTACCAGGCGGCAAAGATCTCGGCCGCCTATTCCAAGCCATACCTTCTGGTGGAAGGGGACTCGAAGCAGGTGGACTCCCTTGCCAAGAACTTGAAATCGTTCTACGGCGCCATAGCCAACGTTACTCTCGCCTATGGGTTGAGGGTCCTCTACACGGCCAACCAGAGAGAGACCGCCCTGGCGATAGCGGAGTTGCTGAACCATGCGAGGGCGAAGCCGCTTACGAGGATGCCCTCCGAGCTCCCGCCGAAGGCGAAGAGCGTCCCCCAGCAGCAGCTCTACTTGGTGTCTTCGCTCCCGGGCGTAGGGAGGAGGCTGGCAGAGCGGCTCCTTTCAAAGTATGGCACCCCGCGGAGGGTCATGGGCTTGACTTCCGGGGAGCTCGCGCAGTTACAGGGGATAGGGTGGAAGAGGGCTGAAAAGATCAAGGAGGTCATGGACGCGAAGTACGCAAGATACCAGGAAAAGTCGCCACAGTCGAGGCTCGAGACGGAATGAAAGTGGCCGTGCTCGGGGGGACCGGCGTGATGGGAAAAGCGATCGCGAAGCAGCTTTCGAGGTCGAACCAGGTGATAATCGGTTCACGAGACCCGATCAGGGCCAGGGAGGCCGCCCGTTCTATAGCCGGCGCAGAAGGATTGGGCTATCTTGAGGCGGTCCAGAAGGCGGACGTCGTGGTCTTCGTAATACCGTACTCTGCACTTGGAGAGGCAGCGCGCCTCTCCGGTCCGGCATCAGGGAAGCTGGTCATCTCGGTGATCAACCCGCTGAAGATGGAGGGTGGGCTCTTCAAGTTCGCCAAGGAAGACGGCTCGGCGGCTGAGGAGCTCGCATTGCTCCTACCCGGATCGAGGGTCGCCACCGCCTTCAACAACGTGTCCTCCCTGTTCTTCGAGCAGGACCAAGTCGTCCCTATGGACATCCTAGTGGCGGCGGATTCGAAAGAGACCTACCAAGAAACGGCGAAGCTGATCCGAGGGATCCCGAACCTCAGGCCGCTCTATGCCGGACCTCTGTCAGAGGCGCGAACAATCGAGCGTATTACCCCGCTGATCCTGAACCTCTCGCGGCTGAACAAGACAAGGAGCCTGGCCACCAGGTTCGTCGAGACGGAGAAGAACGGCAAGTGAAGTTCGGGTACGTCCTCCCAAACTACGGGGACAGGGTGACCCCCCAAGAACTGATTGAGATTTCGTCGATATGCGAAGAGGAGGGATTCGACTCGGTCTGGGCGACCGACCACGTCATAATGCCCATGGAGCTCAGAGAGCCCTATGGCCAGCTCGTGGAGCCTCTCACTCTGCTGTCTTTCATCGGGTCGCGGTGCGACAAGATAAGACTGGGCACTTCGTGCGTCGTCCTTCCTCAGCGCAACCCTATCCTCCTTGCCAAACAGTCTGCGGCCCTTGACGTCCTGTCCGAAGGGAGGCTGATACTCGGGGTCGGGGCAGGCTGGGCAGAGAAAGAGTTCGGTTACCTCAACTCGGACTTTCGGAACAGGGGGAAGGTGATGGACGAGAGCATCGCCCTCATGAAGAGGCTCTGGAAGGACGACGTGGTCAACTTCGAAGGGAAGTTCTTCAACATTAGCGACGCGCTGTTCCTTCCAAAGCCTGCGAAACGCGACATTCCCGTTTGGATAGGGGGGAACGGACCGACGTCGACCAGAAGGGTGGTAGACCTTGGAGACGGGTGGCACCCAGTAGGACCTGACCTCGAGACGTTCTCCGCCGGCGCTGAAAGGATCCGCGGGTCGAAGAAGGGGGTGACTCTGTCCATGAGGATGACCACCGACGTAAGAAAGAGGAGAGAGGCGTACGTCGGGGCGAATAACGAGAAGAGGGTTGCGGTGTCCGGCACGGCTGAGCAGATCAGGAAAGACATCGACGCCTACGCCGGGGCCGGCCTCGAATATTACTGCGCGTCAGTCAACCACCCCGAGGCCGCGGAGATTGTGAAAGACCTCCGCAGGTTCTCGGCTGAGGTGATCAGGTCCTATTCCTAGTATCCCCATACAGTGAGAGCCCGTCCTTCCACCCTGCGTACAAGATAGGCCTGTACAACTTATAGTCCCAGAACTCCACGAATGCCTCGGAAGCGTACGCGGCGACGATCTCCCCAGTGAGGATCAGATGGTCCCCTGACCTGGGGCTAGACCGGACCTTGCACTCGAGCGTAGCCATCGCCTCGTCCAAGACCGGTACCCCCGCCGCTTTCCCGGTCGAGTGCCCAAGCCCAACTTCGGCGAGCTTGTCCTTCACCTTCGCACCGCTCAATGTCGCAAGCATTGACATTTCCTCCGAGTGCTTCTGGTCGAGGACGGAGAGCGAAAACGCACCGCCTTTCAGGGCAAGTTTGCAGGTGAAACTTTCTGGTTTGCAAGCCACTCCGATCAGCGGGGGCACGGCGGAAGCCGAAAGGTATGACACGACAGGCATCGCAGACACCTTCTCCCCTGCCTGGGCAGCCATAACGAGCGGAACCTGGGGGTAGAAGAGACGGTGAACAAGGGACGGGTCTACTTCCAATGGCGGTGAGTTGATAGCCCTGATAGTTAAGATGTCCTAGGAGACAACGAAGTTCGTTGTGACCACATCTCCCCACTCGTCAGCTAGGACGGCGGTGTACGCCCCGGGAGGAAGCCCCGCTGTGTCCAGGACGTAGCTCGACCGTAGCACCCAGTACTGGGGGGTTCCATTAAGAGCGACCAGCGCCTTGGAAGATTTAGGCTCGAGTAAGAACGACGTCGGGGCTGGAGCCCCTGATGGGCATTGGTATGAAGGAAGCGGGATAGGGTAAAGGCGAGCGAATGATATGTTGTCCTGGGTGTAGTGCCCCTGTACAATCCCCACCCCGATAGGCCACCCCTGCGTGCATGCGGTCGTCCATAGAGTCCCCGCCGGCCCCATCCCCCACGAATCTGATGAGGTTACGTTGACGACGCCCCCTGATGTGCTGTTGAGCCATCCTGTAACCTCGACCCCGCCCGAAGCAAGAGGTGCCGTGGTATTGATCTCCAGGTGGAGCGCGAAGCCGAAGGTTGAATCGTACGACGTCGAAGTTGGGAAGGTGCTGGTCGCTGGGAACAGCACCGGAGACACCGCCAGAGCTACG
>JAFLZE010000147.1 GCA_029785685.1 Nitrososphaerota archaeon
TAGAGATAGACAGTCAGGGTCTTCCCGCGTAGCGCGTAGTCGATCTTCTCGCGTGTCGGAAGGTCGTCGGGCACATCGGCGGTTTGGAGGGCCTTATCTCATAAGTGCTCTGTTCGCGCGGAGCGAACGGCCTGTTCTCCGGGCTGGGACTATATCGTGTCGGTTGCCACCCTGGGCCATGGACGTTGGAAGAAAAATCACGCTGAAGAAGGCCCTGTGGGGGGTCGCGGTCGGAGTGGTGGCCGCAGGCATCGTGGTCGGGGTGTTTTCAGATTTCGCCGCGCCCCCGGCTTCATACTTGTCCGTGGGGACGGCTCCCCAGTACGTTCCGTCGGGGGACTTTTCGGCGTCGAACGGCCTGTTAAGCGTTGGCGGGACGAACAGCTACGGAGGCACCCAGGTGATAAGCGGCGGCGAGACGACCTATTCTGTTACCACGGCGACGACCACGACGACCACCAACCCGGGACCCTCTGAGACAGGCGTAAGCGGAAACGTGACGCAGGGCGCCCCGTCGGGCAACGGGGGGTTGATCGAGTTTTCCAGCCAAGTCCAGCTCCAAGATGCCTCGCCACAGCAGACTGCCTCTGGAATAGTGGCCCTGGCATACGCGGTAGGGGGGTACGTGGCATACCAGTCGACTTACAGCTCGTCGGCGAACGTCGTCATCCGAGTCCCTTCATCCCAGTATCAGGAGACCCTCGCCAAGGTCGAGGCGTTAGGCACGGTGGAAGGCCTGACATCGAACTCGAACGATGTGAGCGTGCAGTACACCGACCTTAACGCGACCCTCGCATCCCTTCAGACCGAGCAGGGCGCTCTCCTAAGGTTGCTGAACGCATCGACGTCAGTCAACGCGACGCTGGCCATCGAGTCCCAGCTGCAGGGTGTGGACCAACAGATCAACGAAGCTGTGAGCCAGATCCTGCAGACGAAGACCCTCATCGACTTCGCGACCATCGACGTCACGATATCCCAGACAACGGTGGCCGCTCCTCTCTCCGTTGCTTTGACCACGACGCCGAAGGAAGGGGAGGCGCCCCTCAGCGTCACGTTCAACGCTGTGGTCAAAGGAGGAGAACAGCCTTACTTGGTGAACTACAACTTCGGGGACGGCTCTGCGAGCCAGGGAGAGATACTGATCCACACATTCACGCAACCCGGGGCCTATAACGTCACGGTGACCGCTACAGACCAGAACGGCACCGCCGTCGAGCAGTCGGTCCTCGTGCATGTGTCGGCGGCGCCGGGGCTGTCGGGCCTTGGTAGCTTCATCGGAACTGTTTCGGGTCTCTTCGTAAACGTGGTCGAGGGTATAGCCGAAGTGGCAGTAGTGGTCCTCCCCATAGCAGCGGTCGGCGCGGCGGTGGCGATACCGCTACAAAAGCGGGCGAGCCGTCAGAAGGAGCCTAAGCAGACGAGCTAGGCGCCGCGGGGTGGGCCTTCTTGTTCTTCCTCCAGTAGTAGTAGGCGGTCGTCACTCCAAAGACCAAGAAGAGCGCGACAAGCAACAGCATGATGTATGCGAGGAGATCCGCTGTCGCCAGCGGCACGACCGAGAGGACCGCGTTGAGCAAGGGCGCCATTGCACCGCCTCGGGTGTCTGGATTTAGATGCTTCGCCAAAGCCCGACAGGCGTATTAACAGGAAGGAGGGCCGCGACGACCTTGCCAAAGTTCACCGTCGACCCAAAGGACGTGATGAGGAGGTTCAGGGTGATAGCCGTGGTCGGCGCGTCGAAGAACCCAGAGAAGGAAGCTTACACCGTTCCCGCGTATCTACAGGATGAAGGATACACCATCATCCCGGTGAACCCGACGGCCGACGTCATTAACGGCGCGAAGGTCTTCCCCAGCCTCTCAGACATCCCTGACGAGCTCGCCCGGAAGGTGGAGGTAGTCGACGTGTTCAGGCCGTCTGAAGAGTTCCCTCAGGTGGCAAGGCAGGTCGCCGAGATGAAGAGGAGGACCGGACGTCCTTACGTCTTCTGGGGTCAGCTCGGACTGGAAAACGAAGAAGCGAAGAAGGTCCTGACGGACGCGAAAGTCGACTACGTCATGGACAAGTGCATGAGGATAGAACATCGCTTCATGAGAAAGGCCTGAGGACCCCAGCGAAAGCAAGCGAAATCTTATCGGCACGAGCCATGGAAGGCATCAGGAACCACGCAAATTGGAATACAAGTACGTCGTCCTCATCAACACCACCATCGGCGCCTTCATGGCGATCTTAGATTCGAACATCGTCCTCATCGCGCTCCCCAAGATCACCGCCGACCTCCATGCCACGGCCTTCGAGGCCGTTTGGATCATAATGGGATACATCCTGGTGACCGCTTCTCTGTTGATGAGCTTCGGCAGGCTCTCGGACATCCTAGGGAGGGTCAAGCTGTACAACCTAGGTTTCGCTCTGTTCACCATCGGCTCCGCGCTTTGCAGCATCGCCCCCAACGGGAGTTCTCTCGTGCTGTTCAGGCTGGTGCAGGGGGCGGGTGGAGCCCTGATATTCTCGAACGCGGCAGCCCTGTTGACTGACGTCTTCCCTCCCACGGAAAGAGGGCGCGCCCTTGGGCTGAATCAGGTGGCCGGGACGGTGGGGTCGGTGCTCGGGCTTGCGCTCGGAGGGATACTGGCCGGCTCCTTCCTCGGGTGGCGGGCAATCTTCTGGATCAACATCCCGGTAGGAACATTCGCGACTGGGTGGGCTTACTTCAAGCTCAAGGAGACGTCTGAGCCCAGACGGGGAGACAGGTTGGACCCCCTGGGGAACCTGCTCTTTTCAGGGGGGCTTACCGTCTCATTGGTCGGGCTGATGCTCGGCGCGTTGGTCGAGTGGGCGCCGATGTTCCTGGGGCTGATGGTCCTCGGCGTCGGGATGATCGGGGGTTTCGTTTTCGTCGAGTCAAGGGTGAGGTTCCCTATGATGGACCTTTCTCTGTTCAGGATCAAGGCTTTCGCGACCGGGATGGCGAGCAACCTTCTCTCTTCTGTGGCGAGGGGAGGGGTGTCACTAGTCCTTGTGTTCTACCTGCAGGGGGTCCTCCTGCTCGATGCCTTCACAGCTGGGCTCTGGCTCATACCTTTCTCGGTCGCATTCGTTACCTTCGGTCCGCTCAGTGGTTACCTTTCGGACAAGTTTGGGTCGAGGGGGCTCTCTACCGCCGGGCTCCTTGTCACCGCTCTGGCCTTATTCTGGTTCGGGGTGACTCCCCTACCTCAAAGTGGGGTCAGCTACATCACCCTCCTTGGGCCCATGGTCCTTTCTGGGGCAGGGGGAGGGTTGTTCATAGCCCCCAACGTAGCATCCATAATGAACGCGACCCCCGCCCCCAGAAGGGGGATAGCCTCAGGCATGTCGTCCACCCTTGTCAACACTGGGTTTCTGCTCAGTCTGGGCCTGGCTTTCGCAGTGATGGCTGCGAGCGTCCCCACGACCGTTCTTCAGACCATTTTCTCCGGTTCGGCCGGAGGGGTCAGCCCTGTAATCGAGGGCCGATTCATCGGTTCAATCCACGGGCTATTCCTGATCATGGGTTTCATTGCCCTCTTTGCCGCGGTCCCAGCATACATGACGAAGAGGCGGAGGCCGGACTACGGGGTCGCTGCGGCCGTTCCACTCGAGTAGAGTGGACTAGGCCCTCATGCTTTCAGCCACGGACTTCTCGTTGTTCTCTGTCTTGAGGAACACGGGGACGTTCCTCTGCTTGGCGGCTTTGAACGAGACGAAAAGCCACTCGCCGGTGCCGAGCTCGGCCGACCTTTCTAACACCTCGTATGGGAGCGCGAACGCGTCTGCGATCACCATCCTGTCGTACATGCGCGGAAGAGTGCTT
>JAFLZE010000148.1 GCA_029785685.1 Nitrososphaerota archaeon
CCTGACGGAACCCCGCTGGCAAACATCAGCAAGCTCCTCGACGACCTCAAGGTCTAGGGCCCGTCTCCCGTCTGTAGCGAGACGTCCCACACCCGGGTCCACGGACCCAGAAGGGTTCGCCCTCCTCAACGGTCTGCGCGTCCTCTACCGACAAGGGCGAGCCAACATGCGAGCTCTCACGGTTAATACCCCTCCCCCGCTCCCCCCAACCGTGATAGTCGCCCTGGGCTCAAGGAACCCTGCGAAGGTCGAGGGCGTTAGGAGGGCCTTCACCCTGTTCTTCCCCGAGGTCGAGGTCCGCCCCGTCGACTCTGCCGCAGTGGCCAAGGCCCAGCCCAGAGGCCTCGACGAGATGACAGCCGGGGCGACGGCTAGGGCCAGGTTCGCCTTTTCCCAGGTCGGCGGCGACTTCGGGGTGGGGGTCGAGGCAGGCATATTTACCATCGGGGGCGTCTACTTCGACAACCAGGTCGCCGCGGTCGCAGACAGGTCTGGCAGGGTGGCCCTGGGCCACTCCGCAGGATATTCCCTCCCCCACGAGGCGATGGAGCGCCTCTTCGCCGAAGGTGAGGAGCTCGAGCGCTGGGCCGAGAACGTCAGCGGCATAGACGAAGTGGGGGACAAGGGGGGGCTGATACACTTCCTCACCAACGGGAAGATGTCGAGGGCCGACCTCACTGAACAATGCGTGGTCACAGCCCTGGCCCCATGGCTCCACCGCGACGTCTACAAACTCTGATGCGCCTGAAGTCCGCCTTAAGACAGGCGGGAGAGGCCGGGGCCAACCACGGCCTTAGAGATGCGACCAGACAACAGCACTGAGGAGGTACACGGCAGTTCGCTCATCAAGCAAGAGTCCAGCAGGGTTTCCAAGTCGACCATCAGAGTCTTCACCCTTCCCGGAGCCAGGGTGTTCATGGGCGGCTATGATCTCCTCATCATAGGAGTCGTGGTGCTGTTCATACCGTTCAACACCACCAATTCGATACCGCCTTGATTATCTCGGCCGCGCTCCTGGGAGCGGTGTTCGGCGTGACCTTCTTCAGTAACCTCGCCGATCGGCTTCGGAAGGAACTGTCTCTATACCCAGACCAAGCACACAGGGACAACGATTCCTGACCGTGCGGAGCAGACCACAAACATCTATCAGAAGGCAACGAGGACCGGTGGTCCTTGAGCAACAAGTCTGCGTTCAGGATGGGCACCATCACCCGGCTGCTACTCCTCATCCTCATCGCCGTGCTGGCCATCAGGTACACCGCCCTGGTCATCATCTTCTTCGTCCCCATCGCAGGCTGGTTCATCTGGCGGGACCATGATCGGATTGTGGCCCTGGAGAAGAGACTGGAGGCCCTGAAGGGTCCCGGTGCACAAGAGCCCGAGGGGCACTAGGCCCCCCGCATGGTTGCTTTCCACCCTTGTCGGCCGGCTGAGAATCTCCCGCCGCATCCCAGGCAGCCGTTGCCTGCCTTGTGACGATTTCACACGGGAATGCATATATACGAACCCCAGACCGTGGGCGTTTCTGCGCATTAATTGGCGGCGTCTGCCTCGAGCAAAAGGGCCGAGCCCTGACGCGGTGAAACGCACGACCTCCAGATGCGCGCACAAAAATGGAGATCTGACTCCGGTTAGATCTGACGTAGGTTGTGCTTTACACCTCGCAGAAATGCGTGGTCGTACTCCTCGATAATCGACTCCGGTTGATCCTGCCGGACCCGACTGCTATCGGATTGGGATTTAGCCATGTTAGTTGTGCGTCCCTTGGCTACAGGGGACGCGGCGTACGGCTCAGTAACACGTAGTCAACCTGCCCTGGAGATGCGGACAAACCCGGGAAACTGGGGCCTATCCGCGATAGATGGCCTCATCTGGAAGGAGAGGCCGTCCAAAAGGGCGCACGGGTATGCTCTGTGCGAACCGCTCCAGGATGGGACTGCGGCCGATCAGGCTGTTGGCGGGGCAATGGCCCACCAAACCTGTAACCGGTACGGGCTTTGAGAGAAGGAGCCCGGAGATGGACACTGAGACAAGGGTCCAGGCCCTACGGGGCGCATCAGGCGCGAAAACTTCGCAATGCGCGAAAGCGTGACGAGGCTAGTCCGAGTGCCGCCTGCTAAAGGTGGCTTTTCTCGGCTGTAAATAGGCCGGGGAATAAGGGGAGGGCAAGTCTGGTGTCAGCCGCCGCGGTAATACCAGCTCCTCGAGTGGTCGGGACGATTATTGGGCCTAAAGCACCCGTAGCCGGTTTCGTAAGTCCTCTGTTAAATCCAGTCGCTCAACGACTGGCCTGCAGAGGATACTGCGGGACTAGGAGGCGGGAGAGGCGGACGGTACTCCGCGTGTAGGGGTAAAATCCTTTGATCCGCGGAAGACCACCAGTGGCGAAGGCGGTCCGCCAGAACGCGCTCGACGGTGAGGGGTGAAAGCTGGGGGAGCGAACCGGATTAGATACCCGGGTAGTCCCAGCCGTAAACGATGCGAGCTAGATGATTCGATCGCAGTTCGCGATCGAAGTGTCGCAGGGAAGCCGTTAAGCTCGCCGCCTGGGGAGTACGGTCGCAAGGCTGAATCGTAGGAAGCTACTTCTTTCTACGCAGTTCACTTAAAGGAATTGGCGGGGGAGCACCACAAGGGGTGAAGCCTGCGGTTCAATTGGAGTCAACGCCAGGAAACTTACCAGGAGCGACAGCAGTATGAGAGTCAGGCTGAAGACTTTACTTGACGAGCTGAGAGGAGGTGCATGGCCGTCGCCAGCTCGTGCCGTGAGGCGTCCTGTTAAGTCAGGCAACGAGCGAGACCCTTGCCGATAATTGCTAGCCGTGGTAGCAATACCGCGGAGGCTAGTTATCGGGACTGCCGCTGCTAAAGCGGAGGAAGGAGAGGGCCACGGCAGGTCAGTATGCCCCGAAACTCCTGGGCCACACGCGGGCTGCAATGGTAGGGACAGTGGGTCCCGACCTCGACAGAGGGAGGCAATCCTCAAACCCTACCCCAGTTGTGACTGAGGGCTGCAACCCGCCCTCATGAATATGGAATCCCTAGTAACCGCGTGTCATCACCGCGCGGTGAATACGTCCCTGCTCCTTGCACACACCGCCCGTCGCTTCACCCGAGTTGGGTCTAGGCGAGGCCGGCTCTTGTTGGGCCGATCGAACCTAGGTTCGGCAAGGGGGGAGAAGTCGTAACAAGGTGGCTGTAGGGGAACCTGCAGCCGGATCACCTCCTTAGAAGAACAGTCGAGCGAGTATGACCACGCACTGTAACGAGGAGTATCTAGGTAGAGCACAACCTACGGAAGATGCAACGTCGGGTCGTAGATTCGACGTGAAGGGCCAGCGCCCTCGCCCGCACGGCGGGGAGCGCGATTAAGCCGTGCATAGGGTTCGCGCAAGCATCCGCCGGGATGTTATACTCATCCGTAATGCACCGACGCCGTATGGTGGATGACTTGGCTTGGGTGGCGACGAAGGACGCGGCAAGCTGCGAAAAGCCCCGGGGAGGCGCACGCATCCCTTGATCCGGGGATTTCCGAATGGGGTAAAACCCACCGAGATTGCCGCAAGGCGTCTCGGTGATCCGAAAGGATCGCGAACGCTGGGGAAGGAAACATCTGAGTACCAGCAGGAAGAGAAATCAATTGAGATCCCGTTACTAGCGGCGAGCGAAAACGGGACAGCCCAAACCGAATCCCCTGGTGAAAGCTAGGGGAGATGTAGGGTTCGCCTTCAGCGTGTGCGACCCTGGGACCGATAGCTGAACTCGGCTGGAAAGCCGGAGAACAGAGTGTGATACTCACGTAGGTCAATCGGGACCGAGGTCGTGCT
>JAFLZE010000149.1 GCA_029785685.1 Nitrososphaerota archaeon
AGCGCGAGGGCGAGCAGGATGAGCAGGACGCAGTACGCCGTGAAGCATGTCATGCAAGACCCCAATGAGGTGAACGTCGCGCCCTCTGACGAAGGCGCGGGGTCGGCACTTCGACTCGGCAAGACGGTCCCGCCCGAGCTGCCCTTCCCTTCGCACCCCCATCCAAGGTCGGTCTGCACCTTGCGCACCCGCCCCAACCCTAATTACGTCCGTGAAGCGGATCGGTTGCGATGTCCGAGGAGGACAAAGTCCCGCGCAGGAAGCTGGAGTGGAGGGACTACGTCGCGCTCTTCATAGCGCTCTTGCAGACGGTGGCCCTCCCTCTCGTGGTGCTGGTCCTGCTCATCCTGCTCGCCCTCGCGCCCCTAGGACTTCGCTGACGGCGAGAGGTCGCGCCGGGTGCTCCTGGCGAAGTCGATGTCGTAGAAGCACTCGGCGAACTGCCCGGCCGAGATCTCGACCGGCGGGGGGCTCGACTCCGCGCACCGCTCGGTGGCGTACCTGCATCTTGTCCTGAACCTGCACCCCGAGGGGATGTTGACGGGGCTGGGGACGTCGCCCTCCAGGACCGCGAGCCTCTTCCTGAGCGCGGGGTCGGGCAGCGGCACCGAGGAGAGAAGGGCCTCCGTGTACGGGTGCCTCGGGTGGACGAAGAGCGACTCGGTCGGCCCTTCCTCGACGAGGCGCCCCAGGTACATCACGCCTGTGCGGGAGCACATCTGCCTCACCACGGCGAGGTTGTGCGAGATGAATAGGTAGGTGAGCCCAAAGTCCTTCTGGAGCCCCCTGAGGAGGTTGAGGATCTGGGCCTGGACGGAGACGTCCAGCGACGAAGTCGGCTCGTCTAGGACGAGGAACTCGGGGTTGACCGCGAGCGCCCTGGCTATCGCTATCCGCTGCCTCTGCCCGCCCGAGAACTCGTGCGGGAACCTCGAGAGGTGGTCGGGGTTGAGCCCCACGGTGCGGATGAGTTCCGCCGCCCGCGCGTCCGCCTCGCTGCCCGAGGCGATGCCGTGGATCCGCATCGGCTCTGTGATTGCCGACCTCACGCTCTGCCTGGGGTCGAGGGAGGCGTAGGGGTCCTGGAAGACTATCTGCATCTTCCTCCTCAGGGGCTTGAGCCTCCTCCCCTTCAGAGCGCTGAAGTCCTGGCCGTCGAACACGATCCTCCCCCTGGTCGGCTCGAGCAGCCTCATGATCGTCCTCGCCAGGGTGGTCTTCCCGCACCCAGACTCGCCCACTATCCCCAGCGTCTCGCCCCGTGCGACCGAGAGCGTGACGCCGTCGACGGCCCTGACGTACTGCTGGGTCCTCCCGAGTATCCCTCCCTTTATCGGGAACCACTTGAAGAGGTCCTCCACCCGGAGCAACGCGGTCTCCTGCACGTCCATCAACCCCCGTAGAGGAAGCACTCGACGAGGTGGCCTGGCTTGGCCTCGACGGGCGGCGGCTTGCCGAGCGGGCACCTCTCGAAGGCCTGAGGGCACCGCGGGTGGAAGCGGCACCCGCTCGGCGGGTGTATGAGGTTGGGGACCGACCCTTTGATCGAGGTGAGCTCCCCCCGGGCCGCGTCCGGCCTGGGTATCGCGGCGAGGAGGCCCCTCGTGTACGGGTGGAGCGGGTCCTTGAAGAGCTCGTTGACCTCCGCCACCTCCACGATGTTCCCGCCGTACATCACCGCCACCCTGTCGCAGACCTCGGCGACGACCGCGAGGTCGTGGGTGATGAGGAGTATCGACGCGTCTATCTCCGTCTTGAGCTCCCTGAGCAGCTCGAGGATCTGCGCCTGGACCGTCACGTCCAGCGCGGTGGTTATCTCGTCCGCGATGAGGAGGGTGGGCTTCCTGACCAGCGCCATCGCTATTATGGTCCTCTGGCGCATCCCTCCGGAGAGCTCGAAGGGGTACATCCTGAATATCCTCTCGGGCTCCGGGAGCCTCACGCTCCTGAGGGTGGCGACGACGTATGACCTCGCAAGCCTCTTGAACTCCCGCTTCCCAAGGACGCCGTCGGGGGGCAGAGACTGGAGCCTCTCCCTCTCCCTCGTCTCGGCCTCGGTCAGCGTCCTCGCCCCTCCGGCTGCCTGGAGCTCCTGGAGCCTCGCGGTGGCCACGGTGTGGGTGAAGGCCCGCCTATCCGTCTCGAGGATGTCGAGGATCTGAGACCCGATCGTCAAGACGGGGTTGAGGTAGGTCAGCGGGTCCTGGAAGACCATCGCCACCTTCGTGAGCCTCTCAGACCTCAGCTGGCCGGGCTTCTCCTTCAGCAGGTCCCTCCCTTCGAGGAGGATCCTCCCGCCGACCACCTCGGCGTTCCCCGGCAGGAGCCCCTCGATGGAGAGGGCGGTGACCGACTTGCCCGACCCAGACTCCCCGACCAGCCCCAGGACCTCCCCCCTCCTCAGCGACAGGTCGACCCCATCGAGCGCCTTCACCTCGCCCCCGAACGTGTGGAAGTTGACCCTGAGGCCCTCCACCCGAAGCACTTCCTGACCGGGTTCCACTCTGACCTTTACCTCCTCAGCCTCGGGTCGAGTATGTCCCTCAGCCCGTCCCCGAGGAGGTTGAACCCGAGCGAGATCAGGAGTATCGTGAGGCCTGGGAAGACTATCAGCCAGGGCGCGGTGAAGAAGTACTGCCCTCCGAGGCTGGCAAGGTTCCCAAGCTCCGGGAGCAGGGGGCTCGGGCTCAGCCCTATGAACGTGAGGGCGGATATCGTCAGGATCACGCTCCCGATGTCCAGGGTCGCCTGGACCATGATCGGGTATATCGAGTTGGGGACTATGTGTCTGAAGAGGATCCTCAGCCTCCCCGCCCCCATCGCCCTCAGCCCCTCAACGTAGGGTCTCTCCTTCTCGCTGAGGACCTGCGACCTCACCAGCCTGACGTACGTCGGCCACCAGATCACAACGACCGCAGCCGTGAGGATGCCGATCGACTTGCCGAAGACCACCAGGAAGACTATCGCCAGGAGAATCCCAGGTACCGCGAGGAAGATGTCTGTCACGCGCAGTATGACCTCGTCCACGATCCCTCCCGCGTATGAGGCGATCGCCCCGAAGACCACGCCTATCACGACCGCGGAGATGACCACCTCGAAGGCGATCTGGAGGTCGAGGGGTATCGCGAGCACGATCATCGAGAGGAGGTCCCTCCCGTACGAGTCCGTCCCGAGCGCGTGCACGGTCGGGCAGGCCGCGATGTTCGGGTTTCCCCAGCCGAAGAGCCCGTTGTTCCAGCAGTTCTTCAGCGCCGGGTGGGTGATCTGCCAGCTGTTCGGGTTGACCAGGAATGGCGACAGCAGGGCGACGGCGATGCTCCCGCAGGCCAGGGTGAGCCCGACAAGGACCAGCGGGTTCTGCCTGAAGAGGTGGAGGGCGTACCTGAGGTCGGCCGAGCGCTCGACCTTCGTGACCGGCTCTATCTCCGTCATGCTCAGTACCTGATCCTCGGGTCGAGCTTGGCGTAGATTATGTCGACAGCCAGGTTGGTGACCACGATGATCAGCGCGGTGACCAAGACGTAGAGCTCGATGAAGTTGATGTCGAAGACGTTGACCGCCTGGAGGGACGTGTAGCCGACCCCGGGGAGGTCGAAGACTATCTCGATGACCACCACCCCTCCGAAGAGGAAGGCGGTCAGGAGGCCGGCTACGGTGACCGCAGGTAGCAGGGCGTTCCTGAGGGCCTGCCTGTATATCACGACCCTGTCGGTGAGGCCCTTGGACCTGGCTAGGAGCATGTAGTCCTGCCTTAGCACCTCGAGCATGCTAGACCTCACTATGCGGGTCAGCGCCCCGATGGAGGTTATCGATAGCGT
>JAFLZE010000014.1 GCA_029785685.1 Nitrososphaerota archaeon
TCGAAGTTGGTGACAGGACACGATGTCCTAGACAAGGTCTTGGTGGTCTACGGTGGAATGTCGATTCTGGTGCTTGACGAGACCTACTCTGAGGCCAGAAATTTCATGCGTTTGATTTTTGAGAAGTACAACCCTCAGCTCAGGTTCACTGAGATTAGTGACAAGGCCTCCCTCTCTGGAATTGGGCATGTCGAGATCCTCACGGGAGACTCCCTAGCCGACAAGGTCGTGAAGATTAACGCCATCAGGCGGAAGCATCCGGGGGAGATAATCATGCACTCGTACCTTCCTTCGCTGCTGATCAGCCAGCCCCATGACAACGTGCTGAAGTATGTGGACGCCTGGAAGAACGCTTCGAAGGAGTTCGGAACGATAGACATCTACCTTATGCCCTCGAACTCGTTCAAGGACGCAGAAAGAAAAATCGTCGGCCTCCTGGGCTCCAGGGTGGAGTTCGGCATCACGAGGAAGGACGGCAGGGTGTCGAAGTTTTTCGTAGTGTCTGGGTGTTGCAGGCCTGAGTACAACATGAGGGAGTTCGAGTACGCCATAGAAGAGGGGAGGATCCTAGTCCAGTGGGAAGGAGCCTTGACGGACAGGCCGGCGGAGGTGTCCGAAGGCGCTCTCGAGAAGAGGTTCGGCGAACTCAAGGTGAAGCCGGAGACGTTCATTCTGCAGAGGGGAGCCAACGCCTCCAGAGCCAAGCTTTCCGCGGGCGAGTACGTCCTCCTACACCAGCTCGTCGGGATGTCAGCCATGGAGATCACACGACTGTTCCCGGAAAAGCCAGGTGAGATGCTCCAGCTGCTTGCGAAGTGGGAGCTTGCGGGCGTGGTTGCTTTCGAGCGGGACTACTCGAGCGACGGCGTAAACGCACTGAACGCGAAAGGAGGAGGCTACTCGTTCCTCAACACCCTCAGGCTCATCCTCCCCGACAGGCTGGTAGCCTGGAGCTACAAGTTAGGGACCCAAGCAGTCCCGTTGGAATATTTCGTCGCGAACAGGGACGCCCTGGGGACCGTGATAGAAATGCTGACCGAGAGCATCGGGATTACGGACAAGCCAGACTACATCAGGTCGATGCCCCAGATAGAGCGGGCGGTCTTGGAAATCGCTGCGAGGCGAGCAGCGCTGCTCGAAGTCCCGAGACACCATGAATCGACGGCGGCGGCGGCCAGGAAATACATACCGAAAATTATGCGGGTGAGCCTCCTCAGTGCCTTCATTCTACGGTCGCACGTCGAGAAGATATCAGATAGCGAGTACCACATCACGCTTAACAACTGCTACCTCTGCGGGACCCTGGCTTCAAAGGTCCCGATCTGTTCGAGCGTCTCCGGAGGCCTCGAGGGCGTCTGCGGGACCATCTTCAAGCTCAAAGCCGATTGCACCGAAGTGAGATGTAGGAGTATGGGAGACAAGAACTGCGAGTTCAGGCTCCGCATAATACATTGAAGGCCATGAAGGCGCCCAAATGGCGTTAGAACCCACGTAGACTCGGCGTCCGTAACGCGCTTAAACTCGGAGTCAGGGAGAAAGACGTTGCACAGATTCGCGCACCTAGCCGACGTCCATCTCGGAGCTCACCGGGAGCCGGCACTTGCGAACCTCGAGCTGCAGATCTTCGACGCCACCATGAAGAAGTGCGTCGAACTCGGAGTGGACTTCGTTCTGGTCTGTGGGGACCTGTTCCACGTCGGGATTCCAGACCTTGAGGTGGTCGACGCTGCGCTGAAGAGCATGATCGCAGTGAAGACGCAGGGGATTCCCATCTATGCCGTCTATGGAAGCCACGACTACACCCCCAACGGTACGTCGGTCATCGACATACTGAGCACGGCCGGAGTGCTGACCAACGTGTTCAAGCCGAGCTTCGAGGGTGGGGCTCTAAGGCTCGGGGTCACGGTAGACGATAAGACGGGGGCCAAAATCGCCGGCATCTCCGCGCGCAAGATCGGGCTCGAAAGCCGTTACTTCGAGGCCCTGGATAGGGCGTCTCTTGAGAGAGAGCAGGGGTTCAAGGTATTCGCATTCCACAGCGGGCTCACTGAGTTGAAGCCCGACCACCTGAGTGCTATGGACACCGTGGATGCGGAGCTCTTACCGAAGGGATTCGGATATTATGCGGGTGGCCACATACACGAGAGGGGCGAGTACAGCCTCCCTGGGATGGAGAACATTGTCTTCCCCGGTCCCCTGTTTACAGGTTACGGGAAAGACCTGGAGGCGACGGCGAAGGGTGAACGGCGGGGGCTCTACGTCGTCGAGTTCGACGCGCGTGTCACCGGCAAGACGTTCGTTCCCATGGACTCTTTCGGAGGGATCTTCAGAGAGTACGACCTCGGCGGCCTTAACGCTCCTGAGGCGGGCGCCAAGATCTTGGAGGACGTCAAGGGGCTAGACGTAGCGGGCAGACTGGTGGTCATAAGGGCCCATGGAGAGCTCGCAGGAGGGAAGCCGTCCGAGGTCGGGCTAGCGCATGTCAAGGCCACGCTCTCCGGGCGAGGGGCCATTCACGTCTACATCAACAGGAGCGGACTGAGTTCAAGGGAGCAGACAGGCCCCGTCTTCTCCGGGGAGGAGCCTGCGTCCATCGAGAAGAAGCTGCTCGAACTTGAGGCAGCCAAAGTCCAGGTTGGGGACGAACACCTGCGCGGCCAGTCCGGGGCAGCCGTTGGGATGGAGCTCCTGAGGCTCTGGCGGCAGCCCCCGAAGCTGGGAGAGGCCAAGAAGGATTACGTCGCGAGGATGGTCAGAGAGGGGATTCACGCCCTGACAAGGGTGGAGCAGAAATGATAATCAAAGAGCTCGAGCTCACGAACATCAGGAGTCACGGGCACTCCATGATCCGGTTCCCTCTCGGCAGGACCTTGCTTGAAGGGGACATAGGCTCGGGCAAGTCCAGCGTCCTGGTAGCCATGGAGTTCGCCCTGTTCGGCCTTGGTTCAGATTCGGGGACTTCGGTGCTGAGGCTCGGCCAGGACAGCGGGGAAGTGAGGATGTCCTTCGACGTGGACGGCTCGGAGTACGAAGTCACCAGGAGGCTTCAGAGGAAGTCAGGGAGGGTTCAGCAGTCTGACGGAGTGCTCAAGATGCCCGGTGAGACTCTGAGCCTTTCTCCGAGCGAACTGAAGGAGAAGATACTTGAAATCCTCGAGTTCAACGAGGCTCCCGACCCGAAGGCCCAGAGCTGGGTCTACAGATATGCGGTGTACACTCCCCAAGAAGAGATGAAGAGCATCCTCGCTCTCGCTTCCGAGCAGAGGCTGCAGATCCTCAGGAGGGCGTTCAGGGTGGAGGACTACAAGGTTGCAGCGAACAACGCGGAAGAAGCTTCCAAGCAGATCAGGATTGACGCGAGCAAGCAGGATGGAATAGCTACAGGGATGACCGAACTACGGGAGGTCATCGAGAGGCTCCAGAAAGAAGAGGAAAAGCACAGAGACGGTCTCTCAGAGTTGGAGGAGACGGAGCTGCACGTCGAAGAGGAAGTCCGTCTCGTGAAGGACGAGAGGGAGGCGCTGCGGAAGCGCGAGCTGAGCCTCCAGGGAGTCAAGGTGGAGAAGGAGTACTACGAACGTCTCGAGTCCGAAGCGGCTGCCGACTTTGCAGCGGCGAAGGCCGAAATCGCCGAACTGACAGGAGCCCTCAAGGCCATCGACGCCGAACTGGCCGGCTCGGAGCTCGAGCGACCGCCTTCGACAGATTCGCTCCCTGACTTGAAGCGGAGAGGACGCACCCTTGAAGGGAAGGAGAAGAAGCTGACCGAGCTGAAGGCCGCGGCGGAGACAAAGCTGTCTGATTACGAGTCGGTCATGAGGAACGGAGTCTGCCCGGTGTGCGACAGGCCGGTGGAGGCCCACGACTTCGACGAAAGGAGGTCGGAAAAGAGCGCCGAGCGGGACCACCTTGTCCGGGAGCTCCGGGCAGTCGAAGGCGAAATCAATACGCTCCGCGAGAAGATAGAGCGCGTCGAGTCGTACAGGGAAGCCTCGAAAGAGTCTGCCCAAAGGAGAGCCGAGCGCTCGAGATTGAAGGCTGACCTGGAGAAGAAGGCACAGGCCATGCACAAGTTCGAAAAACGGGTCAACTTCGCGAAGAAATCACTTCAACAGGCCGGGGAGCAGCTGAGAGAACTGCGTGGGGTCGAAGAGGGAATAAAGGCGGCTGAGAAGAATCTGACCAAGACTGAGGATAAGCTCAGGGGTGTGAGAGACAGGCTCGTAAGGACTAGGGGTCTGCTCGAGGAAGCCCAGAAGAGGCAGACGGAAATCGCCATCGAGGTGGTGGCTAAAGAGGAGGCGTCGAATAGAGGAAGGAAGCTCAGAGAAAGAGAGATCTGGCTGAGCGACTATTTTGTGCCCACAGTGAAGACCGTCGAGAAGTCGGTGTTGGCCACCGTCAATCAGGAGTTCGACTCGCTGTTCAGGAAGTGGTTCGGGTTGCTTGTGGACGACCCCGAGAAGGAGGTCAGGGTAGACGAGGACTTCTCTCCGGTAGTCACTCAGGCGGGGTACGAGCAGGACGTTAGGTACCTCAGTGGCGGAGAGAGAACAAGCATCGCCCTCGCCTATAGGCTCGCTCTCAACGTCCTCGCCCAGAGAGTTTCCGTCGGGATGAAGTCGAACCTCCTAATCTTGGATGAGCCCACCGATGGGTTCAGCCAAGCGCAGCTCGGGACAGTGAGAGAGGTGCTGGACGACGTGGGGTGCCTGCAGATGATAATCGTCTCCCACGACAAGGAACTGGAGAGCTTCGCAGACCAGATTTTCATGGTCGAGAAGACGCTGGGCGAGTCTACGGTGAGGACGCCGTAGGTAGAGCCTGGACCCTGGAAGGACGTGGGCTGCCAGCTAAATAGACAGCGCTAGAGTGCCGTTTCCGTTGCGAGCTGTCGTTTACGACGGGACCGTGTCGTGCAGAGAAGTCTCGCCCCCTCGTCGGACAGGAGAGGCGGTCATAGCTGTGAGAAGGGCCGGGATATGCGGGACCGACTTGGCAATAAAGTCGGGAAAACTCTCTGTTCCGACTCCGCTGGTGCTTGGGCATGAAATCCTTGGGACGGTTGTCAGTGCACCCAGTTGGAAGCCCGATCTGGTCGGCAAGAGGGCCGTGACAGAAATCAACGTCTCCTGCGGAGGGTGCGCTTACTGCAGGATGGGCTTGCGGACTCATTGCGAGAAGGTCGAGGCTCTCGGGATACGCAGGGACGGCGGCTTCGCCGAACAGGTCTCCACCCCGGCAGAAAACATCCACCTCGTCCCCGACTCCGTGAGGGACGATGAAGCCGTCTTCATCGAGCCTCTCGCAGCTTGCGTCCAAATAACCAAGGTGACCCAGATAGATCATGGGTCGACGATCGCAGTGGTGGGCGTCGGGAGGATGGGACTTCTTGCCCTACAGGTCCTCAAGCTCCGCGCCCCACAAGTCATGGTCGCCATTGGGCACAAAGGGGTGAAACTCGAGATGGCGCGTCGGCTGGGCGCTCACGCGTTCGACTCGGAAGAAATCACCAAGGTCTTCGACCTGACCGGCGGGACAAAATTTGACAATGTAGTCGAAGTGACCGGGACCCCCGAGGGTCTGTCCCTGGCGATGGACCTAGTGAGGCCTCGGGGGACCCTTCACCTCAAGAGCACCCACGGGACCCCGGTGGAGTTTGACGCGACCAGGGTTGCGGTAGACGAGCTCAGAGTCCAGGGATCTAGGTGCGGGCCCTTCGAGGAGGCGATAGAACTCTTACGCCGAGGAGACGTCAAGGTTGATGGGATGATAACCCGTAGGTTCCCCCTGGATAGGTGTGAGGAAGCGTTCGAGTCCGCCGCTTCGAGCTCGGCTATCAAGACCGTCTTCGAAATCTAGGGGCTTCGGGCTCGACCGAGGGCGACCAGGACGGGTTTAAGAGCGGAAGCGCCCATTCCTAGGTCATTTGTCGAAGAGAATCGCTTGGCTCTCGAACGTGATGACACCGTCCGTGACCGGGCTAGAGGAGGACGAAGCGAAGTCCATCGAGGTCGTGGAGAGCCCTCCCGCCTGGATGTGCCTAGCGTGCCGGGGAGCGAAACTCCTCTGCGGCAAGCCCAGGTGCCCTGTCATCGTGAAAGCCCAGGCGTTGGCCAGGCAGGGTCCATCGATGGCGACAAACGAGATCCTCGGCTCTTCCCCACCTGGCGTGTTTGTAGGGAGGCTCGGGTACCCGAAGGTCTCCATAGGCCCGATGGTCCCGCCGCAATTCGGGGACACCACGGTGCTGGACACTCCGGAGGAGTGGCTAGGGAAGCCCATAGACCAGATTGTGGACTACAGGTACTCCCTCGTCAGGGGGAACTCCAGGGCGAGCGTGGAAGACGCCCAAGACCCGGGGAGGTTCCTGTCCTCCCTCCAGGAGCTGGCCATGGCCGCGAGGCCCGTTGACACTGAGCTCAGGCTGACGAAGGCACCCAGAAGGATTTTGACCCTCAGTGAAGACACCCAACCCTACGGACCGTCAGGCCCGCTCGACAGGTTCAAGATCGACAACCCGTCGGTCGACGGGCGGGTCCAGACAGCATACTACGACAGGGACCTGGACGCGGCCGGAGCCATAGGCGAGCTGTATAGGAAGGGAGTGCTGGTCACCAGGATACAGAGGGCTTTCTCTCTTGGGATGTTCGGGTTCGGCGCCAGGAGGAAGATAGTCCCCACCAGGTGGAGCATCACCGCGGTAGACAGCTCGATAAGCCTAGACTTGGTAGAGAAGGTCAAGCGCTATCCTACCATCGACGAATACAGGGTCTACAGCTTCGGCGTCTACGACAACCAGTACGTCGCGATGCTCCTCCCCGAGCCTTGGAGATTCGAGTGGGTTGAGGCCTGGTTTCCAAACACCACGTGGAACCAGTTCACCACCGCCCCTTACATGATAGGCGACCACGAGGAGTACTTCGGCAGGACGACGTATGCGCGGGTGGGGGGGTGCTACTACTCGACGCGGCTCGCGGTGACGGAGGCACTAGAAAGGGAGGGGAAGCAGGCGGCTGCCGTAGTCCTACGGGAGACGTACCCCGGGTTCATCATGCCGCTCGGAGTGTGGAACGTGAGGGAGAGCATAAGGGCGCTCATGAAGCAGCCGTTCGAAAGGCATGAGACGTTCGGGGGCGCGATGGACTCGGCGCTATCGAAGATGAGGATATCCAAGGCAAAGTGGAAGAGGGAGAGCGCACTTATCTCCCGCGAGCTGACCCAGACAAAGATCAGCGCGTATTGAGAACGAACGTTAATCTGGCTCTGCCGGCGAGCGGTTACGATGACTAGGAAACTCTACTGGGAGGACATGTATCTGCGCGAATTTGAGGCGGAAGCTGAACTGGTTGACGGCAACAGGGTAATCTTGGACTCGACTGCCTTCAATCCAAGGGGCGGTGGACTGGTCTCCGACGTGGGGAGCCTGAACGGGGCGAGGGTGATGGAGGCCATAAAGGAGGGGGATAACGTCATCCATCTGCTAGAGGAACCTGCGGAACTGCGAATGGGGGACAAAGTTCACGGCGTGTTGGACTGGGATAGGAGGTACAGAGTCATGAGGATGCATACGTCCGCGCACATACTCAGTGCGATAGTGAATGGGGAGGCCGGGGCCCTAATCACTGGCAACCAGATAAGCCCAGACAAGTCGCGGGTCGACTTCAACCTCGAAAATTTCGACAGAAGCAAAATGTCTCACTACATCGACAGGGTCAACGAAGCGGTGAGGAGGGAACTCGACGTTACGACGTTCTTCATGAAGAGGGAGGAAGCCCTGGCCAACCCGGGCTTCGTCAAGCTCGCCAATGCCATGCCTCCGTCACTTGAGGAACTCCGCATCGTTCAGATAGGCGACGTAGACACGCAGGCCGACGGAGGAGTGCATGTGAAGAACACCCGGGAAATCGGGAAGGTAGTCGGCCTCGAAATCGACAACAAGGGAAAGAGCAACAGACGGCTCTACTTCGGGGTAGAGCCCTGACTACCGAGAGCCAGTTGCCAGCTTGGTGACCCACGGGCGTCCTCTGTGAGGCATCCAGCGCCGGAGTCCTCGTTTTAGAGCCCCAGGCCGACTATTTGGTACAATACTCCGGTTGAGCCGATGGTTCTGGGTTCTTCCTGAACGCTACCTACGCCGCGAAACCCACACGGGCATCCTCTTCGCAGTGCAGTTACCGCAGTAGGTCTTCATGGCCCTGCTAGCCTCATCGAAAATAGTCGTAGAGTGCGACATGCATACCTGCGCCCGGCATTCTGAGCATGTAGCTACCGCGTGGCCCTTGCATACCGAACATCTTGCCATTCGTTCACCCCCAATTTCTCTGCGTCATACGGGCACGTCCCCTTGCTTCGTCGAGCTGCAAAGAGTTCGTCGGAGTTTGGGCCGTGCAGGTAAGGCGCGATACTCCAGAACCTTACCCTGTTAATAAAGAGGAGGGTCAGATTGGGAGCCTCACGTCCCCCGGATAGACGCGAACGCCCTTCAGCTCCAGGGCCTTCGAAAACTCTTTCGCCCTGTCGGCCGGAACGAATGCGCTCATCGACTTCGAGTTTCCGTCGCCGTCGCAGACAACGAGCGCTGCAGTCTTGTTCTTACCCTGAACCACCTTCTGGAGCATCTCTTCCCCCACCGGGGTCCACTCGGAGGCCCCGAGCTTGAGGAAGAGCATGGGATAGCAGGGGCCTGCGACTGCCTCCAGCGTCGCGACAGCCCTGTCCACCCTCTTCCTGCCCGTACTGACCGCCATGAAATAGTCCGTCCCTCTCAACCTCCAAAGTATAGAAGTACGAAGACGCCTGCAATCGCGAGGAGGACCCCAGCCACCTGGTTGAGCTCGAGGCGTTCCCTGAGGAGTACAAGCCCGTACCCCGCGGCCACGGCTCCACCCACTCCCGAAAGGGCGGCAACCATAGGGAGAGCGCCAGTCCCTGCAATAATCCCGTAGGTGAACGAAAGGAACCCGGCGGCTTCCAGGACGCCCATAACAAGTATGGTGCCTGAGAAGTCGGCCAGGCTGGGCTTGATGTCCTGACCGAGTACGGGAGCAAGAGCGAACCCCGCAGACGCTCCAACACCCCGCAGCATCAGGGCCGGAATCACGAGGCTGACTAACGGGGCCGCGTAGCCAACCCCCACGTAAACCATCCCAAAGAAGGTCGAGCACCCCACTGCCGACCCAACCCCAGCCGTTAGTGCAGCCTTCCCACGCCCTCCGAGCTGCCCCTTTAACTCAGAGAAACGCGTCGAGAGGAGGATCACCCCGAGTATTATCCCTGTGATGGCGACAACCTTGGCCGGCGACACCAGGGTCCCGAGAAGGGCGACGGAAAGGATGACGGTCACAGCGGGGTACGTGTAAGCGATAGGGGCAACGACAGAGACCACCCCTCTATGGAATGCGCGGTAAAGCAGGAGGAATGCTATGAGGTTCAGCCCTCCTGCCACAGCCAAGACCTCCAGCGCCGGCGGCGTGAGTGACAGATGAGGGTCAATCCAGGGGATCAGGGCCAGTAGGACGACGAGTGTGACCACGTGCGAATAAACGACGGTCTTGTAGGACCCCAACTTCTCCGACTGGCTCCTCGACAGGTAGTCGGAGGTCCCCCAACAGAGAGCCGCGACTAGGCCTGCTGCTATTGGGATGTACGCCAAATGGACAGACCTTCCCCTCCTCGCTCGGCTTTAAGAGCCATCTGACTTCTGGGCGCTGCGGTTGAAGATAGACGCTGAGGTGCAAGTAGGGGCTCCTGTGGAGGCAGCAGAGCTGTCGAAGAAGGCCGAGGAATACGGATTCGATTGTTTCTGGGTGAACGAAACGAAGCACGACCCGTTCGTCCAGCTCTCGCTCGCCGCCCAGTCGACCCGGAGGATTTCCCTCGGGACCTCCATAGCCCTCGCCTTCACGAGGAGTCCCACTACCCTGGCGTACACCGCCTGGGACCTCCAGAGCTTGTCGGCCGGGAGGCTGATATTGGGGCTCGGCAGTCAGGTGAAGGGACATATCGAGAGGAGATTCGGAATGAAATGGGACGCTCCCGCTCCGAAAATGAGAGATGAAGTCCTCGCGATGAAGGCAGTTTGGGAGAGCTGGCAGGAAGGGAAGACTCTCGGCTACCACGGCAGATACTTCAGGTTGGACCTGATGACCCCCTTCTTCAGCCCCGGCCCGGTGGAGCACCCCGAGATACCTATCTACGTCGCGGGGGTCAACCCGGGGATGTGCAGGGTCGCAGGGGAAGTTGCGGAGGGGCTTCATGTGCATCCTCTGCACACCGTGAGATACCTAACTGAGGTGGTGCGGCCTGCGCTGGAGGCTGGCGCGGCCAAAGCAGGACGGAAGGGACGGGCCGCGGCTGCTGCTTCGGTGTTCGCCGCAGTAGGTGAAACAAGAGAGGAGATACGTAACGTCAGGGAAGCATACAGAGAACAGATATCGTTCTATGCGTCGACGCGGAGCTACAGGCGGGTCATGGAACTGCACGGATGGGGGGACATCTGCGACAGACTCCACGGGCTTTCGACCAAGGGGGACTGGGGGAGGATGCCGTCGGAGGTCACGGACGACATCCTGAACGAGTTCGTGGTGGAAGGGACCTGGGACGACATCGGGGTGGCGGTCAAAGGCAGGTATGAGAACCTCCTGGAGAGGGTTAGGCTCTACCTCCCCTTCGACGGAAACGAAAACTGGAAGCGGATGATAGAGGGGTTCAGAGCCTGACGCTTATTTCCACGGCGTCCCCGGCGTCGGTTCCCCAGTTAGGCGACGCCTCCCTATAGGCGCTATCGTACAGTCCCGACTTCCTTACGTACTCCAGATAGGAGCCGACCTCGGCGGCGTGGGACTTCACGTTGTCGGCGACCACCACGCTCCCCTTGTGCAGCAGTCGCTCGATTGAATTCAGGTAAACGAGGTAGTCCTCCTTCACTGCGTCGAGGAAGACCATGTCGAATCGCCCATCCAGCGTTGGGAGTACCTTCAGCGCATCGCCTACGACCACTTCGATTCTGTCAGAGAGCCCTGCGTTCTCAAAGTTGGAACGCGCGGCCTTGGCCATGTCTTCCCGGATTTCCACGCAGATGAGCTTGCCTCCTGCGTCTAGATGCCTCGCCATCCTGATTGCGCTGTAACCGACGTTGGTGCCGACCTCCAAAATGGACGACGGCCTGTGAACCGCAATCACCTCGTCGAGCAGAAGGCCCCTCTTCGGGCCTATGATGGGCCACCCCTTTCCTGGGGCCGCGTCTTCGATGGACTTCAGGAGCTGTTCTGGTTTCATGGGCGTGGTCAGCCTTCTCCGAAGTGTAAACCTGCCGATGGCCCTCCTTCCCGGGACAAGCTTTTAGTAGCGGAAGGCGGTCTTTTCGGAATCGGATGTCTTCCGAACAGGTGGACGTGAAGGAACTGCAGCGACAGATTTCGAAGATTGTCGACCCTGAGATAGGCATGCCCATCGTCGAGATGAACCTCGTCGACAGGCTGGACGTCAAGGAGGGAGAGGTGGACGTCGAATACCACGCGACCACCCAGTTCTGCCCCCCCGTGTTTGCTTTGAAGATCTCTCAGGACCTGAAAGACAGTCTGACGCAGGTGAAGGGGGTGAAGTCTGTAAGGGTCGTGGTCACTGGGCACTACTTCGCCGACGCCATCAACAGGCAGGTGAACAAGTCGCTCACCGGCTCCGAGCCGGCTCCCGCGGAACAGGCCCCGAAGCAGTAGTCAGAGCAGGGTAAGGGCAGCGGACAGGGCCCCGAGCTTCGCCGTCACCTCGTCAGGTGCCCCCGAGAGGACCACCGCGTCCCCGTTGGCCAGCTTTAGGTGCGCGCGGAGCGAACCCCACGAAGGACCAGGGAAGTCGCTTTCGCAGTCAGCGGATCCACCAGGGATGGTGAACCTCCCCTCCTTGATTATGAGGGTAGTCGCACCGGCTGCCCCTACCCCTATGGCCGCATCCCTCTGCTCAAGCCCGCCCCTTACCGCCCGCCCTCCTTCCTTCACAGCCAGGCCGACCTGGATAAATCCCATAGTGATAGCAGACCTCTCGACCGCGACGAGGGGGGAGAGCTTTGCTGCGAACGACTGGAGGGCACTCATCCCGGACTCGGTCAGGTAGCACCCTGATGCGTTTGCCCCCGCATACCCACCGTCGCGGAGCTTCTTGATGATCGTACGAGCAGGTCCCTCCTTGAGGCCTGCTTTGGCGGCAAGAGCCTGCCGGCCGATAAGCCCGCTTTCTCCTATAGTCAGGAAAGCCAAGACCATGTGGGCCTTCCCGTAAGAAGGAGAGGGCCCGATAGAAGGCCGGGCTGCCAACTGGAGCAGACCGCGGAACGACTGCAACGCCGCCGACTTTCGCTCGGTCTCTTTATCATGTTTCGTCAGGGAGGAGAAGGCTTCCACGAATCCCTTTTATACTGGATGGATTATCCATCCAGTATGCGAGGAGCCAGCGACGTGGCAGTCGTCGCGGCGTTCTCGGCACTGATCATAGGGTCGGACCTCGCGCTTTCGGGACCGGAATTCTCCAACATCAAGCTCCTGGACACGTTAGTCTTCGTCTCTGCTTACCTGTTCGGGTTCCGGGTCGGGGCGGCGGTTGCAGTGGTCTCCGAGACAGCCTGGAGTTTCGTCAGCCCCATAGGGATGGCGGGGGCGATAACACCCTTCCTGGTCACCGGCGAACTCCTGTTCGCGCTGGCAGGGTGGGCCGCTTCGCGCGCCTGGGGCAAGAAGGTAGGGGTCCTGTCGGTCAACTCCATCTTCATCGGAGCATCCCTGGCCATCTGTGCGTTCCTCTGGGACCTTGAGACCAATGCCGCCACCGCACTGATTTCATACTGGCCCTCCCTCGGAGTCCCTCAGCTCTTGGCGACGATGTTCAACCCGTTTACCCTGCTCTTCTCAATCGCCCATGAGGGGAGCGACTTCGCCTTCGGGGTCCTCGTCGCACCTGCGTTCATCACAGTCATTCCCAGGGCCTTGGGGAGGCGGCCTTGATGCCTACCAAGGGGACATTCTGGGGGGTCGTCGCGGTCCTCGCGGCTCTTCTAGTCCTGAGCTCAACCGCGACAGTAATCTACTATGGGGAATACGAGGCCGCTGCTTCCCAGAACCAGATTTACGCAGGGGAGCTAAAGACCGCGCTCGCGAGCTACAGGACTCTCCAGGGCTCTTATGACAGCAGCCTGTCAGATTACAACGAGACGATATCGTTGCTAGTGACCGCGGTCGCCAATCTCAACACCAGCACCCCAGCCTATCAGGAGGCGAGCGTCGCCTTGTCCACCTTGTGGGGCGAATATCAGGCACTTGCGAGTTCGGCCGGGGAGACCCATTTGATTTATGGGATGCACATGCTGGTCGACTATGGGAACGGGACGAGGGTCTGGTACAACGACACGGCGGCCCAACCCGGCTGGAACGCCTATGTCGTCACCCTGGTGCTTCTCGACGGACGAGTGCAGGCCACATGGTACCCCCAGTACGGCGAGCACTTCGTGACCGGAATCGGAGGGGTGTCCGACTCGCAGTCCGAGTACTGGTTCCTCCTTACCTACAACAGTTCCTCATCCTGGCAGGTGGCCCAAGTGGGAGCGGACGCGATACCTGCGGTCAACGGGACAACATTCGCCTGGATCTACTGCCCAGAGAATTCAGAGTACCTTCCCACCTGTCCGCTCCCCTAGTCGGGGAGGATGTCAGTAAAGCAGAAGCCGTCTCTCAAGACTACCTCTCCTCTCTTCACGCCAATCTCTCCGTCGAATATCGGCCCGCCGTAGACAAATGTGTGGAACTCTCCGTTCTCACCACATGGGTCAACACCTGCGGGGAGTTCTGAGAGGAACGACTCGTCGAAGTCCCTCCCACAAAGCCCTCCGTCGAGGACCTCGGGGTCCACGGTGCAGACGATGGCTTTGAACTGAAGGTGGAGGAACGTGTGGGCTAGTTTCCTGGTGTCCTTCATCCAGAGAGGGAACACCCCGACCATATCGAGCTTCGAGAGAAGTTTCTCGCGATAGTCCCTGATGTCCTTGAGAAACAGGTCACCGAAGACTACATGCCGCACACCTTGCGAGCGCCGTGCTTCGAGAGCGTTGGACATGTACCTCTCATACTCGGCATTTGATGCGCTTTTCGTTATCCAGACTTCGTCGACGGGGAGGCGCAGCCTATCCGCCTGGGCCGTCAGGAGGGCCCTCCTGACCCCGTGCATGCTTATCCTGCCGAAATCCCTGGTCAGCGTGGTCATTAGAGATGTTATCTCGAAGTCCTTGGACTTGGAGACGTCATAGAGCGCGAGCGCGCTGTCTTTTCCCCCACTCCACGAAAGGACGGCGGTAGGAGGCAACCGCAGTTTGCCGGCGGATTCGGGCTATAAGTCTCGCATTCGACGGTCGACCAAGGATTGCGGCACTGGGCTCCGCTGTTACGACCGTGGCAGAGAAACTCTCCCCGGACTGACCGGGCAGGGAGTAAAGAATCATAGAGTCGTTGCATCTGCTGCGACCGAGCATTGCTATGACGGCTGTGGCACGTCCTTTTGGTCACTTGTAATACTGAGGTTTCAGAACTAGTGCTTCTGGGCCTACTCTACAGGAACCGCAGCAGGATTCCTCGGCAGCCAATCCGCGGACGACTCTCTCGGACGCGTTCAGCCGACGGCAAACAGGGACGGAGGTCCCCTGAACCGCATCCCCTTCGGACCGTCGATTCTGATGTGTCTGCGCCTGTTCATGAGGATGATGAAAGCTCGTTTGCCAGTTGAACAGGGAAATCAATGTTTAATGACAAGGGGCTAAAACGTCAACCACCTGCGTGACTGCTTAAGTGCGGGGATGGATGGCTCCTTCCGTTGAATCTGTCACAAGGAGAAGTGCGGGCTGGGGTTGTCGCTCTCATCCTTGACTCCAAGCCCGAGGAAGCGATCAGAGTCCTCAGCCGGTGGTACAGGGTCTCGGAACCCAGGCTCGGAGTAGGGGTCTTCGAAGGGAAGACAAAGGGGGTGGCTGCGGTGTATTCGCCGAGGAGGAAGGAGATTCTGGCCGCGAATAGGGAGTTCTTGTACGACCCTTTCGTCATAATACACGAGTTCTACCATCATCTCAGGTCCGTCAGTGGGAAGCACAGAGGGACCGAAAAGCAGGCGGACAGGTTCGCCCTGGAGTTCATCGCCGCCTACTGGCAGACAGCATCCGGGACCGCTTAGGCCGACTGCGGACCACCTTCAGTCGTCATTCATAACCTCGGTATGGCCGCTCCTGTCGCACGTTTTGCATCGGATTATAGTAATCCTTTCCACCTTCTCTATGCTGCTCTCGAACTCGACCGTCAGTCCTGCACGGCGCCTTTCGCAGACCAGTTGGCTCCGCCGGCAAACCCCGAACGTTAAGACCCCCGGGCAAAAGATTTAGAGAACTGCGTTGATTAACCGCACCACTGGTTTGTCTAAACGACTGCCTGTGGCTACTCAGGACGGGGAGGCTGGAAGCTGCGTCTTCTGCCAAATCGCGTCCAAGCGGTCTCCTTCGAATATCGTGTACGAGGACAAGAGATACATCGCCTTCCTCGACATCTTCCCATTCTCCAGGGGCCACACGTTGGTCTGCCCCAAAGAGCATGGCGAGACAATCTGGGACATGAAGGAAGGCGACATCGCAGAGCTGTTCCAAGTCGCGTCGAAGGTCTCGAGAGCCGCGGTAACGGCCATGGAGGCTGACGGGTTCAGGTTCGTCCAGAACAACGGCGAAGCGGCCAACCAAGTGGTCGCCCACGTGCACGTGCACGTAATCCCAGTCAAGATGGCGGACAGAGGGAGGTTCTCAGGGAGGCAGCGCTTCACGGCTGCCGAGATGGAAGAGGCGGCGAGGTCAATCCGGGCCGCGATGGCGAAGATCTAGGTCACGAAGACGGATATCGTGGTGAGGGAGTAGTCAGTGTTCGGCCCCGTTATCAGGTAGAGCGTGTAGACCCCGGGCCCGTAGTCGCGAACGAACTGTTCCAGTGGGAACGCTATATCGACCGCGCCGGAGCCGAAGGCCCACTTGTCTGCACAGACCGTGGTACCGGTGAGGAACTGATTGCAGGTACCAAGGACGTTGCGGGGAAGGACTCCACCTATGAACGTCCCAGGAGTATATTCGTGCGGCCCCGCATTCAACTGGGACCTGGTCTGCGCCGCTGGGGGACCGTCGTAAAAGACGTAGACCGAGCCGGGGACAGGGGTCCCTGATACCGCGGTACCCTGCATCGACACGTAGTAAGGAGAGGAGGTACTTGGCCCACTCACAGTCAGATTCAGGTTGATGTAATAGTTCTGGAACTCCTCGTCGAAGAAGACGTAGGTGCTGTTGTATGAAATTCCTATCGAGACGTAGTTGTGGAGGGGATTGAGTATGTTGTCCCTGTGCCCGTTGTTGCAACAGGCTGCGTCGTTGTACACCATCAAGTGCTCTAGGTTGTTGATTGCGCCCTCCAGCGCCGAGAGCTGGCCGAAGGGGCTCGTGCCGTACGTCTGGTACGCTATGTTCTCGTAGTCAGCGCCGGTCCCACCCAAGAGAGTATAGCGCATGTAGGGTTTGTACCCTTGCGTGTCGAAATGGCTGAAGTACCGGTAGTAGATCATGGAGTCAGCGTGCTGCTGGGCGGCCTGGTTGAAGTCTAGCGCTACCGGTCCGGTTCCGTTTGCAGCCCTGTCGGTGTTGATGAGAGAGAGGGCATACTGAGCGAGCGTGCAGTAATCGGGGGGGTAAGCTACGTCAGCCGAGCCGTTTGTGATATCTGGTGCAGTCAGAGGCTTGATTGCAACGGCGCTGGAGCAGCTGCCGACCGAGGTCGTGGCCGTAGCCCCTCCCGTTATCGTGGATACCCCGAGGGTGGTGGACGCGAGTTGGGAGAACACCGAGTATCCCTGTTTGAGCGTTGTCGACAGGTAGGGGGCGACCACCACGAACCCTGCCATGAGAATCAGAGCGACGGCTATCAGGCCCGCGGCCCTCCAACCGCTCCGTCGCGGAGCTGTGGGGACCGAGGGCTGGCCTCCAGGCGGAAACGAGCGGAGGCATTCTTGCCCTATCTTCAAGTCAAGGGAGAAGATATCCCGTCGAGGTATTAAGCGAAGTGGGGCTCGAAATCATTCAATGGTGTTGAACGCCCGGAAGGGGGAGGTCGCGGTCGAAGCCGCAGTCAGATTTCAGACTTCTGGGCTACGCGGTGAGCCCTTCCCCTTCGTCCTGGACGAACACGCCCGCTGGTATCTCCGGGAAGCTTTCTCGCATCCTCTGCTCTGCGACGGCCGAGGCTTCCTCAAGGACCTTCTGGGCGTCCTCGTTTGCTGCGTCGAAGTTGAGTGATATCCCACTGGTGGTGCTCGCATCGACTAGTACGCTGCTGAGCAGGCCGGAGATTTCGCTGATTTCCTTGTCCGCTTCGGGGAGCGCGCTGGTCAGACCCTCCTTCATGTTCCTGATGACCGATACGGCAGGAGCGAGCGTGTTCGCGATTTCGCCTAGGTCCGTGATGGTTCCCAGCCTCAGCGATATCTGTTCCATGGCGAGTTGGGCCTGAGTGACCATCTTCCCCATCTTCCTCACTTCTGCGAGCTCGTTGGCATAGACCGCCGCGTGCTGCGTGTCATGTTTTGCGAGCGACGAAACCACGTTCTTGAAGATGGTCGAATCTCGCTGCTTGATCCTGCTCACCGTGCCGTCAAGCTGTGAAATCAGAACCCGAATCTGCCTGTTAGCTTGCTCTATCTGCGACTTCAGTGGCGTCGGTGGCCTCACCGTCCCCCTGAGTCTGTCTACTAGGCCAGGACCCTGGTCCCTCTTTTGCCACTTCGATGAAAAGCTCATGTTTGGTTACAAAGGAGGCCACGGGTGCAATATACCGGGGGCTCTAATCCACATGCCATTTTGAAGAAATAAAATTGACAGCGCTGTCAAGGCGGTGAGTGCATGTTCGTCGGATGGGGTTTTAACATCGTATGGATGCCGTTTAGCGCACCAGGCGGTCTAGGTCCGACACGATGCTTGACCGTTGTTCAGAAACAGATGTGTGCGCGTTCCAGCGGCAAAAACCGGAACAATGGGACGTGATGGGAGTCGGGTCACCAAGCTCGTTTGGCGCAAAGGAGTCATACTGGCGCCGAGAAGTTCGCAAGGGGCGCGGCTGCGAGGATCAGGTAGCCCGGCGCACGGTAGGTTCGCAGGGAGTCAACGCTTTTGAACTTCCCCGCCGCTGCGCCTCCTGATGAAGACCCAGAGCGACGAGATGCGGTGCCCGAAGTGCGGGAGGCTCGACCTCCACGAGACGGGCCAGAAGATCGCCTGCATGGTATGCGGATACGCGCTTTCTCCGGGCGAGAGTGACAGGTACAGGCTCTACAAGCTGCTGAAAGAAGAGGAGAAAGGAGGAAGCCGTGGCAAAGGCTCCGGCAGAGCCTGAGGCGTCGACCAACCGTTTAACTCCAGGGGCGGGGTCGAGGTAAGGTATGTCCGTCAAGGCGAGCCCGATTTCGAAGACGGCGGCAGTCCTCATCATCCTGGTGGGCGCGTTCGTACTGTTCGCAGGGCTGGTAGCCGAAGACCTTGCCAGTGACGTCGCCGGAGCTGCGTTCATCGTCCTTGGGGTCGCTCTCTATGGCCTCCTGTCTAGGTTCACGAGGAAGTTGAAAGGGGAAGCCGACGGCGCCAGTCGTTGACCGTCGAAGGCTGCGCGGGTGATAATCTGTGGTCGAGATGCGCCGGCCAGACCTATGACCATGGCGTTGACGCTCAAGGCGGCGATTGCCTCCTGTTGCGATATCTCGCCTTCAGACCTAGCCTTGAACAAGTCGCAGAGCGTTCCACAAGAGCTTGGTAGAAGGAGCGACATCGAATGCGGACGGTTTGGATGCGAGTTGGATTGGGGTCTCTACCAGCCCGTTGGTCAGGCAGGCGTGCATCACCGCCCATGGGTCGCCGGACTTCGGCCGCTGAAGGGCAACATATATCGCCGAGAGGACGCGGAGTTCGAGCCTTGGGTCGGGTCTTCAGTGAGGTTCTCGGGTCCGAGGTAGCCGTCCCTGACGTCCCAAAGAGGATAGTGAGTTTCAGTCCTGCAGCCACAGAGACGCTCTTCAAGATCGGGTTGGGAGACGAGGTTGCAGCAGTCAGTGCATTTTGCGCGAGGCCGCCTGAGGCGAAGAACAAACGCAGAATCGGAAGCTACAACACTGTCAGGGAAGACCTTCTTGACGAGCTGAAACCCGACCTCATCTTCACCGTCACAGGATATCAGAGAGACTTCGCTCTCAGGCTGTCGAAGAGATATCCCGTGTACCCTCTCGAGCTCCCTCTGTCGGTAGCGGGAATAGCTGATTTCGTGGTTAAAGTCGGGCTCGTCGCGGGAGCCCCGGACAGGGGTAGGGGGGTCGCGGCGGACCTCCTCCGCGCGTTGGGAGGGGCGAGAAAGGTAGCAGGGGTGAGGTCCTATGTGGAGATAGACCTCGGAGGGCCTGTAAGTTTCGGCGCCTACAGCTACATAACAGACGCGTTTAAGTTCCTGGGGAGTTCTCACATCTACGAGGACGCCCGCTCGGAATGGCTGAAGCCAGACCTAAACGCTGTTGCAAAGGAGGACCCCGACGCCGTCTTCTACGAACCGAAGATGTATTCGGAGTTCGGGGAAAGTGATATTGGCGCATTCGTCATCTCGAGACGGTGGCGGGACCTCAGAGCGGCGAAACTTGGGAACGTGTTCTTGACGCCGAGACCCCTCGACTTCCTCGCACACCATGGTCCGTCGTTTATCACCGAAGCCCTGCCATGGCTGGAGGGAAGGCTCAGGATGGCCAAGGAAAGAATTGGCTCTTAGCCAGGAGGTAAGACCGCCGTCGGAGAACTACCGCCCCCGTAGCCGCTGGGACGTGATCGTGATCGGATGCGGCATAATGGGTGCGGCGGCGAGCTACAATATCGCGACGAAGGGCCTCAGAGTCCTCAACATCGAGCGGTTTGGGGTGAACCACGAGCACGGCTCGTCGCACGGAAGGACGCGGATTTTCAGGACGGCCTACTATGAAGACCCACGATACGTGCCGCTCCTCCGGCGAGCCTTGGAGGCGTGGAAGGAGGTGGAGCTGAAATCAGGTAAGACGCTGCTGAAAATGACTGGGGGTCTTATGATAGGGAGGCCAGACGGGGAGCTGGTGGCTGGGACGCTGAAGGCAGCCCGGATTCACGGGATACCCTACGAACTCATGACAGCGTCGGAGGCCGAGGGACGTTTCGGGGCGTTCAGGCTAGAGGAAGGGCTTGCGGCCGTGCATGAGCAGGGGGCCGGGGTCCTGCTCGCTGAGGAGTGCGTCCGTGCGTTCGTGGGGCTGGGAAGCGAGTCAGGGTGCGAATACAGGTTCTCTGAGGAGGTCAGGGGGTGGAAGGCACGAACGCAGGGTGTGGAGGTCGAGACCCAGTTCGGGACCCAATCGGCCGACAGGCTCGTCTTCTGCGCCGGGGCTTGGAGCGGCCCCTTGCTCAAGGGGGTGGTCCCCCTTCAGGTGGAGAGGCAGGTCCCTCTCTGGTTCTCGTCAGGGGGAGAGGAGAAGTTCACTCCGCAGGAGATGCCTGTCTTCGTAGCGGAGGAAGGTGACGGCGTCTTCTACTATGGAATCCCGGACTTGGGGCATGGGGTCAAGGTGGCCAGGCATCACGGCGGCAAGGTTGGAGAACCAGACAAAGTGACGAGAGAAGTGACCGAGGAAGACATAGCCCCCGTAAGGTCTTTCGCGTCACGCAGGCTGAAGGGGCTGGACGGTCCCCCAATATCATCTACGACTTGCCTCTACACCAACACTCCGGACTTCAACTTCGCCGTAGGTCCCCATCCAGACGACCACAGGGTCTCGGTTGTCAGCGGAGGCTCGGGGCACGGGTTCAAGTTCGCCAGCGTCCTAGGCGAAGTGGTGTCGAGCCTGGTCTCAGGGGAGAAGCTTGACTACGACATCTCCTTCCTCAGCCCAGCCAGGTTTGGCCGGCGGGGCCCAAGCTGAACCAGAGGCTGCACCTTCCTTGAAATGTCCGACCTGGCCCTTCGTGTTGAACCCTGATGACAGCCCAAGAGCGGATGAGAATCAGGCATTGTGCGTGGACGAGGTCAACGGGCCTTTATGCTAGGGGCGAGGTAACCTGTGACGACGAGCCTGCACCCGGAGGCTCGTTCTTGACGCGGCCGTCGAGGGCCCAGAGGTTCCTCATCAGGGCGAAGACAGCTGCGGAAATGACCATCAAGACCCCGACTACCTCGTACATTCTCGCCACCCCCAAGGTCGCGATGAGAATCCCACCGGTCGCGATGGAAGGCGGCCCGCCTATGAAGCTCAACAGGCCGTCTACTGCGAAGTAGCGACCACGCATGGTGGTTGGTACCAGGCCCTGGGCCGATGATAGCCAGACGTTCCCGCTGAAGCTGATGGCAAAGCCGACGGCTACGATGGCCGCCATAGCGACCGCGGTGGCCGGGAAAACACCCATCAGGAGTGTAAGTACGCCGACGCCTCCGCCATAGCAGAGGACCCACACCTTGCCCGCGTGCCTGATGGCCCCGGTCTTCCCCACGAGCAGAGATCCGGTCGCGTTCCCAACCACAAAGGCGGCGAGCACGACGCCGAAGAGGATGGCGCCCCCTCCCAAGGCGAAGACGACATAAAGCACCAAGAAGGCGTTGGCCATGCCGAACAGGAAGTTGAAGACCAGCGCCGAGACAGAGAGTTGTAGCAGGCCCCGTTGAGTGACGAGCCAACTGAACCCCTCCTTGATTTCCGCTCCCATCTTTCGCTTCCTGTCGACGGTGCGCTTCTGCTTGGCCGCGTAGCGGAGTATGAGTAGGGAGAAGACAAGGGCTGCTGAATATCCCACGAACCCGTACCCGAAAGCCAGGGCGGCGCCTGCCACGGCCATTATGGCCCCGCCCAACGCGTTGGACGCAGATCCGACGAGGTTGAAGCCCGCCATCGTCACCCCGTTGGCGTCGGCAATCACATCCGCGTTCACCAGGTCTGGGAGGACCGAGTAGGACGTCGACCTGTTCAGCTCCCCGGCCGAGTTCCAGACCACGGCCACGGCCACGACGGCGAGAAACTGGAACCCGTAGAGAGCTGTGACCACTGCGAGCAGGCCGAAGCTCGCCGCCCTGACGGAGTTGGCTAACACTAGGAGTTTCCTACGGTCATGGCGGTCCACAAGGACGCCTGCCGGTAGGGTGGTGACCACGGCGGCCAGGGTCTCCGCCACTCCGACAATCGTGACGTAGAGCGCCGACTGGCTCAGGCTGTTGGCCGACTTGGCAACCAGCAGGAGGATGGCCACGTTGACTACCGCGCTGGCGGTCCGTCCAGAGAGGTTCATCCCAAAGTAGCTGAGGAAGCTCCGAGTTTTGAGGAATCCCCGCGACGCGGTACCCATTGTTCCCGTTTATCCCATTAGGGGGGTGGATAACTCTTCGACCATGGGGCAGACGTGGCGCGGATCAGGCTCCCACCCAGTCGTCCAGCTTCGAGGGCCCGGAGACGGAGCGCTGGATGTCAGCAACACGGACGCCTATGAGCCTGACTGGCTTCCCATTTGTCTCGAACTCGTCGAGAAGCGCGTCGACGGCCTCGATGAGAGGGGCGGCGCTGTCTGTGTGGCTGACCAGAGTCTTTTCCCGAGTGTGAGTCTCGAAGCCCCTGCCGAACCTTATCTTGATTCCGGCGACCTTGTAGGAGTACCCCGCAGACCTGACCCGTCGCATGAGCTCGGCCGCGCCGTCGGCGGCCTCCCGCCTGACCTCCCGGAACTCCCTGACGTCATCCTTGAACGTCCTCTCGACACTGAGAGACTTCGGCATCTCTTGCTGTCTCACATCCACTCTCTCCAGTCCGTGAATCACTCCCCAGAGCCAGACACCGTTCTTGCCGAACCAGGAAGTAAGCTGCTTCCCCTCGAGCTGCTGCAGCTGGGCAATCGTCGAGACCCCCTTCTCGGAGAGGAATTCCCTTGTCTTCACGCCGATTCCAGGGACCACAGACACCTGGAGCGGTGCAAGGAAGCGGGCGACGCCATCGAAAGGTACCACCGTCAGGCCATCGGGCTTGTTTCTGTCGGAGGCGATTTTGGCTGATGATTTGTTGGGGGCGACCCCTATGGAGCAAGACAGCCCGTGCCTCTCTTTCACCGCCTTCTTGACCTCCACGGCCACCCTCCTGCCCGACTCTTCGTCAGTCGCCCTGCTGGTGACGTCGAGGTAGGCTTCGTCGATGCTCCCCTGTTCGAACTTGTCTGCGAACCCCTTGAGGGTGGACATGACCTCCTCCGAAGCGCGCTCGTAGAGCTCCCAGTCTGGCGGTTTGTACTTCGCCTGAGGGCAGAGCCTGTATGCCTGTGAAATCGGCATCCCGGACCTGAGGCCGAACTTGCGCGCTTCATAGGAGCAGGCGACCACGACGCCCCTCCCCTTCCCGTCTTCCGGGTCTGCACCGACCACAACAGGAAGTCCCTTCAGTTCAGGGTGCTCCCTGACCTCTGCGGACACGTAGAAGGCGTCCAGGTCGACGTGGAGGATGGTCCTCTGCTGGGGTTGCAACTGTCAGCTACGTCCCGAAGAGTGTCTGCTGCTCGGCTCCCTGTCCCTTCCAGTCAATCTCCATCAGGCCTAGGAGCCTACGGAACTCGTTCGCCGACTCTGGACTGAAGCCGGCGAAATGGTTGTTGAAGAAGACATATCCCGACTCGAACTTCTTGGAATTCTCCTTGACGGCGGTGGCCCAGCGCTTCATGTCGCCAGACCTGTCCTTCTGGATCCCGTTGAATTCGGTGATCTCCCTGTCCCCCACCATCCTCAGATAGACGAAGTCTGCCGTGACTTCCGGAGGGGACTCCACATACTGGTTCAGGGTCCACACCATCGCGATGTTGCTCTTCCTGAGAAGGGAATAGACTTCGGGATTGAACCAGGACTTGTGGCGGAACTCGATGGCGTGCATGAACTCGGGGCTGAGCTGGGAGATGAACCCCTTGAGGGCCTCCCCGTGGGTGCTCAGCTTGATAGAAGGAGGGAGCTGTATCACTATGGGTCCCAGCTTGTCCTTCAACTTGCTGAGAACGCTATAGAAGTAGACAAGGGTTGACTCCGAGTCCTTGAGCTTCCTCTCGTGGGTTATCTTTTTCGGGAGCTTCGGGGAAAAGACGAACCCCGAAGGCGTGCCGCTCCTCCATTGGGTGACCATAAATTGGCTAGGTATCCTGTAGAAACTGGAATCGACTTCGACGCAGTTGAACACCTTGGAGTAGTAAGGGAGGTAGTCCTTCGGAGCCACCCCCTTGGGGTAGAAAATCCCCTGCCAGTCCTTATATGACCAGCCGCTACATCCTATCCTGAGGTTCTCAAGATCCACCAGGGAAGCCCTTCCCAGTAACGGAGAAGGTTCGCCATATTTATTTAGATGGAACCGGGGTCGCGTTCGTACTCCTTTGTCTCAGGGGAACCCCGATATCAGGCAGCAGGTCGACGCCAACAGAGGAGTAGCGAAGAAACTGGAGCTGCTCATCCCGGGCCTCAGAGGATACAGGAGCAAGGAAGACCTCAGGGCGTCCGATGCGCTCCTTCGGAATCAGGTGGCGGATAGGCTGGACAAGGTGAAGGACAATCTGCAGCAACTCAGGAAGCAGGTCGCCGCGGCAGGGGACTTCAACAACCTCACGACGGTCGGGTCGCTGATATCTCAGGTGCAAGGGCTCAGCGGAGAGGTGAGGCACTCAGGGCAGGGGTACGCCGGGTGGGTGGCGCCAATCCAAATCAATGATGACAAGTTGAACAGGTTATACGACTATGATTACGCTTTCGTGAGCTCGGTCTTCCAGCTCGACGACGCCACGTCCCCTGGGAAGCTCAGCTACGACAGCTCGGCCCCGAACACAGTCCAGACGGTGATGGGTGAGTTCGCGAGGACTGTGGCTGACATCAGGCAGAAATGGTCTCAGAGGATGGAGGCGATTGAGGGCATAGCCCTCGGACGGTGATTGTGATGGTGTTCGGAAAGAAGAGCGACGCTGTCCCCGCGACCGGAGGGAGCGTGCTCGGCTCCACCACCTTCGCCTGGGACGACAAGGACAAGCAGCCTGCGCCCGGGGTCTACAACGTCCTCTGGAAGGCGCCGCGCCAAATCAGGCTGAACGACAACGTGGTGGTGAGGGAGGACGAGATCGCCGTGTTCTACAGGGATGGGAAGGCGCTGACCTACTTCGACCAGCCCAACAGATACGCTCTGACGGACTTCAACGCTCCGGTGGTCGGGAAGCTGCTGAAGTTCTTCACCGGTGTCACCCAGTGGGCAGAGGTCTATTTCGTACCGAAGAGGTATCTCGACGGGAAATACGGGAGCACCCAGCCCTACCAGTTCACTGATCCGACCTTTGGCATAATCAACCTCCGGGTGTTCGGTGAGTACAGATGGAAGATATCCTCCCCTGAGCTTTTCATCAACCAGTTTGTCGGGACGTTCGGAGCGGACACCTCCGACGACGTCGAGGGGAGGGTGAAGGAGCAGGTCGTCATCCTAGTCTACAACGCTCTCGGGAAGATGAAGCAGCAAGGGCTGAAGGTCACCGACCTGGCCGCTAACCTCACCAACATAGAGCAGGAGGTCCTGGCCTCGGCACCCGACCACCTCGGGCAGTATGGGATTGAGATCAACAAGATTTCGGGGCTGACCATAAGCCTCCCCGACGAGGTGCAGAAGGCCATCGACACGCGGTCGGAGATGCAGGTCCTTGGGGTGAACTACATGCAATATCAGACAGGGAAGGCGATAGACGACGCCGCGAAGAACCCCAGCGGAGGCGCAGGGGTCTTCGCAGGGCTCGGGGCCGGCATCGGCGCCGGTTCTGCCATCGGCGGGCAGATGGCCCAGGGGATGAACCAGAACTTCCAGTCCCGGAGCTGCCCCAACTGCGGATCCATCATCTCGGCCACGGCGAAGTTCTGCCCCAACTGCGGGGCGACCGTGGCCTCCCAGCAGGGTCCCCAGGCTCCGGCCGGGACGAGCAAGTTCTGTCCCAACTGTGGAAGCCCTGTCACGGCAGGCTCGAAGTTCTGCAACAGTTGCGGGACCAAGCTCTAGGTGGTTGTGGTGTTCTGCCCAAAGTGCGGCGCGCAGCTCCCCGATGACGCGGGATTCTGCTACAAGTGTGGAGCCAAGGTGGGGCTTGTGACCCAGCAGGCTTCCAAGCAGAGCCAGGACGTGATTGCCCCCACGGGTGCCAAGAGCCTGAAGTGCCCGAGCTGCGGCGCGCCAATCAGCCCCGCGTTCGGAGAGATGTTCGTAACCTGCCAGTACTGCGGGAGCAGCGTCTCGCTCGGGGACGATGGGTGGAAGAGCATCGACAAGCACACCATGCTCCCCGTCAAGATTTCCCAGGAGGACGATGTCCTGAAGGAGGTCCGCGGGCTGATGGACAAGGGGCTCCTCCACAGGCATCTGCAGGAGTCTTCGACCCTGGAGGAGGCGAACCTAGCCATGGTCCCGTACTGGCTCATGCCGGTCTCTGCCAGGACGTCCCTTGTCGCGGTCGACATGGCCGCCGAGGCCGGTCAGATTGCCACCACGGCGGCGCTGGCTGGAATCATGGGAGGGGCCATGAGCAACAACAGAGGGTGGGGCGGGGGAGGAGGCGGATTGATGGGAGGAATGCTCCTGGGGACCATGATGGGAGGCGGAGGCTTCGGCGGCGGAGGCCAGGGGGCCAAGCGTGCGTATGAGATGGACAACGACTACAACTTTCCCATAGTGGGGATGAAGGCCCTGACCGATTACCAGCCCAAAGACTATCAGTTCAAGCTGGAGGATAGGGTGGTCTTCGACCAGAGCAAGGTCAAGGGGATCAAGGTGCTCAACGGAGATGTGGGGGAAGAGGTTGCAAAGACCCAAGCTAAGACCCTGGTCGACCAACTCCAGTCGGATAAGGCCCATGCCGCCCACCATATGATACAACAGCTCTCGACCCAGTCTGACGTGGGCGAAGCTGAGCTCCTTCACGCCCCCGTGTGGTTCGTCAGGTACCAGCACAAGAACGGGAAAATCGTGCTTGTGATTGACGCCAACTCCGGCGGCGTCATAAACAGCATCGGCCTTTAGAGCGCCGAACCCAGAAATAACGGTGACGCCGGCAGGTTCGCCATGGCTGAAAGAAAACAGGAAGTACCCATAAACATCCCAAGTGACGTCTGGCAGCCTCTCATGGAAATCAGGGCCCAGTTGGACTCCGAGTGCCCGGGGAAGCCCACCCCTATCGAAGAGCTCCTGCGGGAGGTCGTGAGCCACTACGAGCGGTGCGACAGAGCCGCCGAAGAAGCCGAGGACTTCTGCAAGAGGGCCCAGGCCTGGAAGAAACGCTGACCCCCAGACGGCAGCAACGCGAGCCGTTGCCCGGCCTAGCCGGGAGCTATTTGTTGAGCGGCCTGAACTCGAAGCCGCATTTGACGCACACCCTCATCCCCGGCGCGTCAGTAATCACCTGTCTTGTCATGCACCTGGGACACTCGACCGACATGCTTGCGTGCTTGATTGAACCGGAGTGCTCCGCTCGTACCTTGTTTATGGCGTCGCTGTAGGCGTCGCGCCTGAATCCCCTGGCCATGGGTATGTGCAGGCCCTCCTCCCAGAAAAAGTTGTCCTATTTGACCTCGTCCAGCGTGAAGGTGAACCTGGCCCCCGCAAACTCGCCTGTGCTCACCCTC
>JAFLZE010000150.1 GCA_029785685.1 Nitrososphaerota archaeon
GGCGCCCTGATGATTCTCAACGGGGCAGCGATGCAGATGCGAAAGAAGGGAGAGATGGATGCCCAGGCCGAGGCGCAATGAACCCTATGCGTGGCAACAGACGCCCATCTTTCCAGGAGTCCAAATCCTTATGTCTCAATCGAGCGCCATTCCACCCGGTGCCCAGCCTTACTCCTGACGAACTGCTTACGACGACCCGGGCGGTGAGACGCAGGCTCGACCTCTCCCGACCCGTGGAGCGGAAGGTAGTCGAAGAATGCGTCGCTATAGCTTCGCAGGCGCCCAACGCAGGCAACAGGCAAGGAGTGCACTTTGTGGTGGTCGCCGACAAGGATAAGCGGGCGTCGCTTGCCAAGATCTACAGGAAGGGCTCGGCCGCCTATTTCGAACAGGCGCGTGCGGCCCTGAAAAAGGCGACTGGGAACCCCAAAGGCGACGCCACCATGAGACGCATCTTCGATTCAGGATTGTACCTGAATGAGCATCTTCAAGAAGTCCCTGTTCATGTGATACCGTGCGTCAACGGTCGCATGGAAGGGCAGAGCGTCCCCGCCCAAGCAGCTCGCTGGGGCTCTATCTTCCCCGCGGCTTGGAGCTTTATGTTGGCCGGCCGCGCAAGGGGACTGGGCATGACGTTCACGACCCTACACTTGAACTGCGAGGAAGAAGCCGCGGAGCTCCTGGGTATTCCCTACAGCGAGGTCACTCAGGCCGGGCTTCTCCCAGTGGCGTACTACAAAGGTTCGAGATTCAAGCCTGCATCCAGGCCGCCACTCACCCAGTTTGTCCATTGGGATGCATGGTAATTTCTGAAAGCGACGGACGGAAGCGAAGAGTCTCTCGACACTCCGACCCAGCGGCCAAATAGGAATCCTCCAAAAACCTCGAACAATCATTCTTGGCATTCTCGATGTAAGCACAATGAACCCCTATGCGCGGAGTGGCGGCCTGACTGATAGAACCCAGAACACCAAGCGCACCACCGATCGCCCAAACCAAGGCTTTCATCCTGATCTCCATGAACAGAATCGTGTGAGGAGCTTCGAAAGACTAGGGTTGCTTCCAGCCGTCTTCATGGTGCTCATCTGCTACTCTTCCCTCGGCATGCTCCGCCGCTGCCGGCGGCTTCCTGGCCGCGGCCTCGAGATATACCTGGGGCTCTCTTTTGCGTCGACCCTGGTCAGCCAGCCGCGGGGCCGCTTCTTATAGCCGCCGCGAGCCGACCCCGCCGAGAGAACTGTTCAAAGAGCTCGCCGAGCTGCGCCACATAAGGAACTTCAGCCGCGTCATCCTCCCGCTGTCATCTGCCTTCTTCATCTACACCTTCGGCTGGGGGCTGACGTCCCCGGTTTTCTCCATCTACGTCAACAATGTGACGGGGAGCGCGTTCCTCACCGGCGTCGTCCTATCCATCACCACTATGGCGGGGGTCTTCCTCAACATCCCCTTCGGCGTCATCGAGGGGAGGCTGAACATCAAAAGGGTGCTCCAGGTTGTGCTGCTCTTCTATTCCGGGTTGGCACTGCTGTATCCACAAGCGGGCAACTTCGTCTCCTTGTTGTTGCTTAGCGTGGGGAGAGGGGTCGCGTCTTCCTTTCTCTGGCTGACATCATGGGCCTACGTCTTCAGTTATGCCGACAAGATTGTGAAAGGAAAAGAGACTGGCTTCTTCTCCGACATGAACGATCTCGCATCAGCCGTCTCGCCGATAGTTGGAGGCCTCGTTTCAACCCTGTCCTTCTTCCTCCCCTTCTATGCACTGAGCGTCACAAGCCTCGCGGCGTTCGTTGTGGTCACAATGTTCCTCAAAGAGGTTCCGAAGCCAGATAGGGTTTCTCTCAAACTCCAGTTGGCAAAGTTGTCGGGCTACGTGCGCGAGAGGCGGTTCCTGAAAACAATTTTCCTTGTCGTAGTCTTCTACGCCCTCATCAACGTATACTATTCCTTCCTCTCCTTGTTCCTGAACGACGAAGGGATCTCGATCCCGCTCATCGGGGTGATACTTACGGTCGCCCTCATCCCGGCCGTGACCCTCGAAGTCCCGATCGGGCATCTGGTGGACAAGAGGGGCATCCGAAGGACCCTGCCCGTGGCGGTCGTCCTGACGACGGTGACGGCGCTCTTAATCCCGCTCTCTGCGGATTTCTACTACGCCTTGGTGGTCGTGACCCTCTTCACGGTGAGCTACACCGCGATCTTCATCGTGCTGTACTCCAGGATGTCAGACGTCATGGTCGGCGACAAGGTCGCGATGACCGGCGCCATAGCTACATTCAAGGACCTTGGGTACACCCTTGGCCCCCTGATGGCAGGCATACTGATTGAATCGCTCGGGATGTCCAGCGCCTTTTACTTGGTGGGTGCAGGGTTCATCCTCCTACTGCCGATTTCCCTCCTCCTTCACGATTGATTTTCCTCGATGTCTGCGCATCACGTCCAAGGCCTGAGCAAGACCGCCCTCGGAGGGGGCGCAACGAACCCCACGCGGTTACACGGTCCCTACTTTTCGCGTCGACAGGCCCGAATTATTCTTCGAGCTTGGCTCGTGGACTCTCATGGCATTGAAACCGATGCGCAGCGCGTGTCACACCCCGCGTCAAGTCAGGAAGGCCGTTATCCCAAGGACCACGAAGATGGCAAGCTGCCCTGCCAGAGCCCATCGCAGAAGCCGTATCCCTTCGTAACTCAGCTCTCCCCTGGCATGGCTCCTGAGGGCCACCCGATACACCAGGCCGAATACAGCCAGGATGGCCCCGGCTAGAAGGAAAGTCGCAGTCAGGGCGCCCGAGTTCATTCCAATCCCCTAGTACACCGCCAGGTGGGCCATGATGAGTATTATGACCACCTGGAAAACCGCCTGGCTGGCCGCCAGGCGAACATTCCTCATGGTAAGCTTCGAGATCAACGTCGCGTCCGGCTTCACCTTGGCCAGCTCAAGGAAGACCCTGAGTCCATTGGGAAGGAACACACCGAACCCCTGGGCTGTCAGGATGACCACGACTATCCCCGCGGCCATGATCCACGGGTCACCCAGGTTGAACTTTCCCAGGCTTATCGCCAGGTAGATGCCTGACACTATCGCTGTGGCTGCCAAGGAAGGAATGATGAAGAACGTCGTGGGAGTGAGCCTCTTCGAGACCTCCACCCTCGCGGGCACCTCAAGCGATCTCAGGATGCGCGACAGGACCAGACCGGTGTACAGGTCGAACCCGGTCCAGGTCCCTCCGCAGATTACGTGCACGTAGTCGAGAAGATACCCGCTCTTCGTCGCGAGGGCGGCCACCAGGGCGACAGGTGGAATGATTCCGACGGCGAAGCTCCATTGTAGCAGTTTCTTGGTGAATGGCGGCAACGACCCGGCCTGCGACGGCCCAACGACTTGTTCCAAGACGGCTTTCGGTCGCCAACAACTCTGAAAAAGCTTGGGTAGGGCACCGCGCTTGGGCGTCCGAGCGCTAATTCGCGAAATAGGAGGTGTCACTCCTGTACATGGATTGCATGGCTCTTTCCGAAGGCTCATCACTCTTTGAGACACGCGCGGGTCCGGAGATGGCAAGGATGGAAGATGGCATCAGCGATGCGGGGCGCCGCTTTCATCGAGACATCGACCCTCCATGTCGGTGCGAAAGCGTTCTATGAACGGCACGGTTTCAAGCAGACCTTCGGGGACATAGGGAATCGTTCCTTGAACTGGACGTCGTCAGGTACCTAGAGGCGCCCTGAACCCTACGCACAGCGTTAGGACACGCGCTGCGCATCGGTTTCAATGCCATGAGAGTCCACGAGCCAAGCTCGAA
>JAFLZE010000151.1 GCA_029785685.1 Nitrososphaerota archaeon
AGGGAAAGTCATGTGGTTCAGTCTCAGGAGCGTCCCTTACCCAAAGATGTGGGACGACGACAGATATTGGCTCCCACTCGTGCTGAATGGGGTCACCTTCGATGCCAGTTTCACCTACGACAGGGAGAATCGGCACGTGGCTAGTTACGGAATCAAGTCTATGACAAGGCTTTAGCAAGAAACACCAGCCCGCTTCGCTACTCAAGCTGAGGGCGCTCAGGACCATACATGGCAGGCCAGGCAGGCTGGTCAGCCAGAGGAAAAGGGGACCGTCGTGGGACGACATGAAGCCACCCAGGAACGCCGCAAACCACGAAGGCATGCATAGTGCTTAAGACTAGCCAGGGGCTCGCGCCTGCGAATGTCGTTTTCGGCCGACCTCGCCTGGGAGCGTGTGAAGACGCTCGCGCCTTTCCCTGACCGCCTGGAGCCATACTACAGAGACATACTGTACCAATACGAAGCAGCTCACGGCCTGGCTGCGGCAGCAAGAATGAAGGGATACGACCCTACACGCTTGGTCGAGAGCAAGACTGTCTTCGACCTAGCGGACAGGGTGAACCAGATGCTCCGCCTCGACCAGTTCGAGGGGCTGGTCGACAGGCTCAGAGATCTCCTCCATAGCACATCGAAGGAGCGCGCGGCTCTGACCATTTCCCAAGAAATAGCCTTGGGCAAGTTCGGAACGCTCGAGAGGCACGAAGCCTTGAGCTACGGGGTCAGGGCTGGGCTGGCCGTGATGACTGACGGAGTCACCGTGGCCCCACTCGAAGGAATCTCCGGGGTAACAATAAAGCAGAATGATGACAACACGGACTACGTCTCTGTATCTTACGCTGGCCCCATGCGTTCGGCCGGAGGGACAGAGGCGGCATTCTCGCTAGTCATCGCGGACGTGACCGCCAAGAAGCTGGGTCTGAGCAACTACAGGGCCCGTCAGGAAGAGATTGACCGCTTCGCGGAAGAGCTGAGGATATACGAACGCGACGTTGCCAACTTCCAATACAAGGTGACAGACGACGACATTCGCCGGGCCATATCGAATTTACCGGTCGAAATCGACGGCATCGAGACCGACCCCATCGAGGTGGTGGTCCATCGGAATTTGAAGCGGGTCGCCACCGACCGGCTCAGGGGCGGCGCCCTGAGGGTTCTGAACGACGGGGTGATTGGCCGCGCCCACAAGCTGTCGAAAAAGCTTGCCAGCCTGAACATATCAGGGTGGGACTTCCTCGCCCAACTGAAAGGGGGGACCCAGCAAACCACAAACGAGACCGAAAAGGCCGGAGCTCACTTCGAAGAGGTCATCTCCGGGAGGGCGGTTCTCTCAATGCCAAAGAGCAAAGGGGGCTTCCGGCTGCGCTACGGCAGGTCGATCAACACTGGCCTCTCCACCATCGGGATACACCCCGCCGTCGCGACACTGCTAGACTTCCCAGTGGTCACGGGGACCCAGGTGAAGGTGGACATGCCGGGGAAGGCGGCCACCATAGCCTTCGTCGACTCCATCGAGGGACCCACCATCTTGACGAAGGACGGAGGAGTAATGAGGGTCTCGACGGTGTCGCAGGCTGAAGAGGCGCGCAGCATAATGTCGAAGATAATCGACCTCGGGGACGTCTTAATCAGCTATGGGGACTTCTTGGAGAGCAACAAGGCGCTGCAGCCATCACCCTATGTCCCCGAGTGGTGGATCCAGGACCTGGCCAGGTCGATAAAGGCTCTTCCAGCCGGGGCACGAGCGCTGACCTCGGTGGGGATAGGCGACGACAGGATCCGAACGCTGACCTCTTCCTTGACTGCCATCCCTACCGCCGGCGAAGCCATAGCGGTTTCGCGTTCGCTTGGCATACCGCTGCATCCTTCGTACACTCCGCGCTTCGACAGGGTCGGGCCTTCGGAGCTGGCCGAGCTTAGGAAGAGCGCCAGAGTCGAGGGGAATGACGTGGTGATCGACGTCGCTGTTCCTCACGTCCGTTGGATTCTGAACACCTGTCTGGTGGAGCACCAGACCAGGGGGGATGTGGCAACAGTCACAGGCGAGTCTGCGGTCATCCTCCGTGTTCTTCTAAGGCTCGATGAGCCCGAGATTGTCCTCTCTTCAGAGGAGCCGGATTACATCAAGCGCCTGTCTGGCATCCAGCTGGGGCGACAGAGCACCACCACCATCGGCATCAGAGTAGGAAGACCCGAGAAGGCGATGGTGAGGAGAATGAAGCCTCCCGTGCACGTGCTCTTCCCCGTGGGAAATGACGGGGGGGCGATGAGGGACGTCTTCATGGCCGCCAAGGCTGGACGGGCAGAGATTGAGGTTGTCAATCTCCACTGTCCGAAGTGCAATCAGAGGCGACTGTCTCCAAAGTGCGAGGTCTGCGGCGAGGAGACAGAGTCGTACATGGCCTGTCCGCGCTGCGGTGCCACGACTCAGGACACCACATGTCCAAACTGCAGAGCGAAGACTCTTCCATACTCCAAGATTGACTTCGACTTCAAGTCGCGACTGGATGCGGTAAGGGCAAAGATGCCACACAGCCCTTCAAGACCGGTTAAGGGGGTGAGAGGCCTGACGAGCGTCTCCAAGGTCCCCGAGGCCCTTGAGAAGGGGATTATCAGGAGCAGGCACGATACATTCGTCTACAAGGACGGTACCCTCAGAATAGACGCCACCAACGAGCCTCTGACCCACTTCAGGCCCCGTGACGTAAAAGGTGACATCCAGACCTTGATCCGCCTCGGCTACGAACGGGACCACGAAGGGGTCCCGCTCCAGTCCGACGACCAAATACTGGAACTCAAGCCGCAGGATGTCATCGTCCCCGCCGACATCGGCAAAGACCTGGTGAAGATGGCACAGTGCGTAGACGACGAACTGCAGAACTTCTATGGCCTGGAACCTTTCTATAACGCATCGAAACCAGATGACTTACTGGGTAAGCTCATAGTGGGGCTCGCGCCTCACACCTCTGTCGGGGTAGCCGGAAGGATAGTGGGGTTCTCGGCCACAGAGGTCTGTCTGGCAAACCCCTATTGGCACTCGGCGAAGAGGCGGGACTGCGACGGCGACGGTGACTCGCTCATATTGCTCGTTGACGCGCTCCTGAATTTCTCATTGCACTACGTCCCAGCACAGATAGGCGGTTACATGGATACTCCGCTCCTGATACAACCAGTGATTTTGCCGGCCGAAGTGGACGAGCAAGCCCACAACTTTGACATCGCTGAGACCTATCCGCTCGAATTCTACGAGAAGACCCTAGGCACGCCGCCTGCGGCCTCGGTGGCGCCTCTGATAGAACGCATCGGGTCGCGCCTGGAGCGGGAGACTCAGTTCTATGGTTACGGGTTCACCCATCCGACCAGCGCCATCACGATAAAACGCCCCAGAGCTTCCTACTCCACACTGAAGACCCTCAATGAGAAAATCGCCAAGCAAATCGAGGTCGCATCGCTGGTGGAGGCCGTGTCCACTCACGACGTTGTCGAGTCCATAATTAAGACGCACCTCATTAGAGACATCATGGGGAACGCGAAGAAGTATGCCACTCAGGCTTTCAAGTGCAAGGGATGTGGATTGACGCTGCGGCGGCCGCCCCTGTCGACCAAATGTCCCAGTTGCGGGGGTGAAGTCAGAGGCACGCTGACTAGAGCTTCGGTAGAGAAGTATCTGCGAATCGCCCAGCGTCTGGCACGAGAGTATGACGTCGACCCGTATCCATAGAACTGAGTCTCCCGCTCCAGGCGCGACCCGATGCGTTCTATCAGAGGCGCCACCGAG
>JAFLZE010000152.1 GCA_029785685.1 Nitrososphaerota archaeon
ACTTCAGGGGGGGAGTCGCCATCTACGTGGTCTATCTGGTTGCCCTGGCGGCAAGGCTGGCCCTGGACTCTTTGTTCCTTGGACCCGCAGCCTTCGACGCCGGGACGACCGTGGCGCTGTCGGGAGCTCCCCTCCTCTCTACCATGGCCACGGACCTTCTTCTCACCTTCGGGGTCGGGCTCCTATTGGGGAGGGCGGTCCGTCTGGCTAAGCGCTATGCGAAGATAGCAGCCGGTGTGGAAATCCCGGCCTCCCAGCTTCCGGCCCAGAAGTAGCAGGGGACCGGAGACAGACCGGCGATGAGTAGCGAAATTCGGGGGCGTGAGTCGGGTCGAGCTTCCCGCTCCACGCTCTGTGACCTATCGCTTAGCTCGAAGACAGGTAGCTCCACATGATGACGCCGACGAGCATCACCAGCGAACCGGCGAAGCCCGTAATCAGGGCCCCCGCCATGTCAGCGTTCAACCCGAAGTTCTCGATGAACGAGAGCACCGGGGCTCTGACCAGCCAGGCGAAGAAGCCCAGGGCGTAACCCACGAGCCAGAATCCGAACAGGATGAGTTTTCTTCCCATGCTGTTTCGATGGACCCTATCAAGGCCCGAAGTCGGTAAATCGGGACGGGACAGTATTACTTTACGCCTTTGTTCATTTGTTTACAGCAGAAAGCCCAGCGCCGACAGGGCGTAGACCGTCAGGAAGCTGCTCGCCGCGCCGAGGACGACCAGAACGACCTCTTCGGCGAGGATCTTCCTGTCGTCGTTGTACCTTTCGCTGACGCAGAAGTTCAGAAGACCGCCGAAAAGCGACCCCGGTTCAGGCGGCAATGCGTCTCAGAAAGGGTCGCCCAGGCTAGTTAACGGTTGTGGAGGCTCCGTCCATCGGGCGTTTTGGCGGTCGAGCCGCCGTTCAGCGCAGCGACCCCTTCCACTGCCGAGGGACGCGCTCCGTGTAGACCACCTCCCTGGCGCCGACGAACTCCGAGAGCCGCTCGATGGTCTCGGCTAGCTCCCTCGAGACTTCGCTCCCCGCCGGGGCGCCTTTCTCTGCGTGGACCGAGTTGACGTGGAGCACCCCCTTCCGCTTGTCCAGCCAAGGGTCGATGCGCCCTATCAGGCGGTCGCCCCAGAGGATTGGCAGGACGTAGGTCCCGAACCTACGCTTCTCCTTCGGCAGGAACTGCTCCCTCACGTAGTCGAAGCCGAAGAGCGCCTTCGTCCGGGCGATGCTGCTGACCAGGTTGTCGAAGGGAGGGAGCAGCGCCATGCGGGGTCGCCAGGCGTCGGACACCGCCGAGCCGAGCAGCGGGAGGTCCCTCTCGTGGATGTACCTCGGCCCGTTGCGACCGAGCCCCTCCACGCTGATCCGGCGGATGACGGACTCGCCCTCTAGACTGGCGAGGGTCTTCCGCAGTGTCCTGTAGCGGCCCCGGGGGAAGTAGTAGTTCACCTCGGAAGCCGTTGCCGTGCCGAGGGCCAGGATAGCCCTCTCGGCCGCCCGGCGCTCGTACTCTCCTTCGGCCAGCGGCGCCGTCTTCACCCAGCGGGGGAGGAATCCCCCGGTGAGACCCCAGACGTTCCGGCTCCCCTGGTGCCCGACGACCATCACCTCACCGCTCATGTGGAGGTGGAACATCATCTCCTCGGCGTCGCTCGCGGGCGCCCAGTCCCCCTCGTTCCTCGCTGTCCTGAGGTGCTCTTCGAACTGGCTTACAAGGAGGGGCCCCTTTGAAAGCGCCCTGAGCATCGCCCGCTTCAGCGCCCTGCGCGAGGCGAGGAACTCCGCGGCCTCCGCGCTCTGAGGCTTCCAAGACCCAGCGAGGGAGCCAGGGTAGCGCTTCATCAGAGAGGCGTAGATCGGGTAGTCCTCGGTGAGCACGATCGAAGCGAAGGGGAGCCAGTGCTCGAAGAGCTTCTTCTCGTCCCAGAGGAGCCCCTCGAGGTCTGAGGGCCGGAATCCGCCGAGCCTGGCCCAGATGGAGAGGAGGTGTGAAGGGGCGACCACGGTCACAGGGTCCCACTGGACGTATGCCAGGTCCTTCACCAGGGACAGGATGTCGTCCCGGGTAGCTCTCTTCGGCGACCCGCCGACCAGGCGCTGCTTGATGACGGTAAGGCGCCTTGCAGTCTCGAGGGAGACTGCGATGGCTGCGCCGGTCAAGCGCTGCCTCTCGCCCTTCCCTCAGCTAGGCGGCCCAGCACAGTCAGGGCCCTGAGGGTGATCATCTTGCTCGGCTTTCCTGCGACCTCCAGCGAGAAGGGGACCGCCGCCTGCTTTGGGTGTGCCCTGTTCCAACCCCCCTGCGGGCTGTCGGGGTCCGGGTTGACAGAGTCGAGGAGCCACCTGCCGTCCAGCATTCGCTTCTCCTTCAGGACCGAGACCGCGTAGTCCGTCCTTCTGTCGCCGGTGTAGCCCAGCGCTGTGATGAAGTCGAGGCCGACGAGCAGGTCGTAGTAGTAGTGCACCGGATAGTGGAACCGGTACCAGGGCTCATATCTTTCTCCCTGGCGGTGAAGCTCCCGCTGGAGGAAGAACTCCGCCCCCTTCTCGACGGCTCCCTTCATCCCCCGGGTCCACTTCTGGCGGGGGTAGACCGCGAAGGCGCTGAGTGGCTCCCAGGAGTCCAAGTTCCGCCCCCTCGCCCCGTCCCCGTAGTTGAAGCAGGACCACCCCCCGAGCTCCGACTGGTTCTCCACGAACCATTCGAATGCGCTCCTCACGCCGGGGTGGTCGACGTACCCGAACTTCACCAGTGCCCTGGCGGCGTTGCCTGTGGTGCAGAGGTGACCGCGGTTCGCGCCCCCCTCGCTCGACCCCGCGAAGCCCCCGTCCTTCGCAGCGAGCCGCTCGATCCACAGCCGGCAAGCCTTGTCAACCTTCGGGTCAGCCTTCGTCAGGCCGAGGTCGGAGAGCACCAGGAGCATCCAGTTCGTGGCCGTGTACTTCGGATGATAGAGGCTCCGCCCTTCTTCCCAGAATCCCCCCGGCTTCTGCCTGTCCAGTATCTCCTTCGCCCAGCCCCGGGCGGCGATGGCGGCCCGGGCCGCCCTGGCTTCAGAGCCGCCTTCGGGGACCCCGAGCAGTTCCGTTAGGGCGAGATACCTCACTGCGGGCTGGCTCTCCTCAAGAAGCCAGGCCACCACCGTGTCTTTCTGGCTCATGCCGGAAGCCGCTCTCGAGGATATCTCTTTCGGGCCCGCCCTAGGAGAGAGCCACCAGGTCCTCGGCCGTCTCCCTGGGGTTGGTTATCATCGGCCAGTGCCCGGTCTCGATCTTCTTGTACGGTCCATCCAGATTCCCCCACTTCCCGGCGATGATGTCGTCCACCGGGTCCCCGCCCAGGGTGCAGAAGACATATGATTCCTTGACCCCATCGTAGTTCTCGGACAGGGTTATGGGGTCCTTCGCGAGTCTTATCGGGAAGGGTGTGGCCAAGGACATGAACCACTTCCTCTTCGCGCCGACGACGTCCTTGCCTATGGTGTCTATGGTCAGCTCGGTCAGCGGGATCCCCAGCCCGTCCGGGGTGAGAGAGTGGAACTCTTCCGTCGGGTCGAAGCTCGCCTGAGGGGTCCTGACCCGCTCGGGTCTGGAGGCGTCGAGGTAGATCACTCTCTTCACCCTTTCGTGGACCCTGTCGGAGACCGCCGCAGCTACCTTCCCCGCGAAGCTGTGGCCTACCAGGACGAAGTCGTCTAGCTCATTGTACTTTATGACATTCAGCACGTCGGT
>JAFLZE010000153.1 GCA_029785685.1 Nitrososphaerota archaeon
AGTGGTGGTCGACTTCTATGCAGACTGGTGCGGCCCTTGCAAGATGGTGGAGCCGATCATGCATCAGCTTTCCAAGGGAAGCAAACTGCAAATCAGTTCTGCGAAGGTTCATATGAACCATCGTGAGCGCCAGAGAATCTGAAGGAAGCGAGCTGCCACGAACCTGAACTTGAAGGACTTCCATGGAAGAACAAACCTCTTGATCCTCCTGTCCTTGCTTCTCATGGCTCTGATGCTCCTTCCCCCCATTGACGCGATCGAGAACGCGAACCTCACCGCACGGATGGCCGAGTGTGTACTCTTGGTCGTCTATTCTGTATCGCTTGGATATGGCGTCGAGCGCGCCATAAGCGGTCCGCCGTCGGGGCCCAGACGAAAGCGTTGGGGAAAGAGCGTACTGTTCGGGGCTCTCATACCTGGGCTGGTGCTGTCTTTTTGGAACTATCCGCCCAACTTCGACGCGACGGTGACAAGCGTCGGCCTCAGATACGCAGCTGATCTGACCTATATCGGTGTAGGGGTCCTCGTTGGGGCGGTCATCTCGACCATGCCGAGGGGATTCAGGGCCGGGACCCTCCTGCTCTCTTTCTTGTCCGTCGGGATGATGGGCTCCATGATGCTCGTGTGGCAGCCGGGGTTCTACACGGTTTACTCCCCTGCCCAGAATCTCGACTCCAACACGTTCCTCATGGGCCTGGGCGCGCTGGGGGTGCTCGTCTCAGGGTCCTGGACGCTGAAGGTAATGGACATAGTCTGAAGCAGGCGCCGGCGGCATTCCAGTCGCGGCAAGTTTTATGAAGGGGGACGAAGCGGACGTCCCAGAAATGACAGACTCGGTGATATCGATCCAAGGAAGCAGGTTCCAGGAAGAGGTAGTGAAGTCCAACCAGCCAGTGGTGGTCGACTTCTATGCAGACTGGTGCGGCCCTTGCAAGATGGTGGAGCCGATCATGCATCAGCTTTCCAAGGATTACGCCGGCAAAGTGAAGTTCGTGAAGATAGACACAGACGCGAACCAGGAGCTCGCGATGCAGTTCGGCATCATGAGCATACCCACCGTGATGTTCTTCTCACGCGGAAAGGTGGAGGACATGGTGGTCGGCGCAGTCCCTTCCGCCGTGCTGAAGTCGAAGGTAGACAACCTGATCAAGCAGGCATAGAAAGAGAATCGCGTTCCGTTCCGATGACCAAACGGGAGAAGGCGGTGCATCTGGGGGCAGGATGGTCAGGCCGACGCACCATCCGCAGGCCCGGCGCCTCGGCCGCGCGCACGGCGGTCCTCGCTGTTGCGATAGTCGCCGCCCTGGCGGCGGGCGGGGTACTCGCATATTGGGCAGGGTACTTCTCGCCTCCTCCAAGCCAGGGAGGGCCCAGCCTCATGCAGGCGACCTGCGCCTCCGTTTCGAACTCCACAGGCAGCGTCCAGCACGTCGCCTCCGGAGGCTCCGGGGGCCACGCCTACTTCCTGATCGTGGAAGGCGACCCCCCCAGCCCCTATGCTGGGATGAACGGGAGCTGGATTGGGTTCACCCAGAACGCCACAGCTCCTTGGCCGGTCATCACCGTGAAGGCGGGGCAGCTCGTTTCATTCCATGTCATCAACTGTGCGTCCAGCGAGATACACGGTTTCCAGATTACACACTATGACGACATCTCCAAGAACCTGATCTCGATCCAGCCCGGCGACTCCTACAACGTGACCTTCACCGCGACGCAGGCCGGGACGTTCCGTATCTACTGCGGCATTTTCTGCAACATCCACCCGGGCATGCAGAACGGGGAACTTGTAGTGACATAGATGTTCCGTATGCACTCCGAAGCGCTTAACAGCCCAAGCTGTCCCTGCAAGAAGCCGACTTGATACCATTCTGGTTCATCTTTCCCGCGATAGCGGGGGTCACGTTTCTCTCTGAATACCTCGCTCTGTATTCGATCTCGTTCGCGCGCTTCATCCCGGTGCGCTATCTTGCGGCCGCCGGGGTGGGGTTGGCTTTCTGGTTCTTCTTCGACACGATGGGAGACGCCGGATCTCTTCAGGAGAACAACGCACTCTATCCGCCCTATCTCTTCGGCGGGGTCCCGCACCTGGCGTTGATAGGGGCCTTCATCCTCGGTGTCGTCGTCCTAGGGGGTTTCGACCACTTCGCGGTCCCGAGCGAGAACAAACCTGGTTCAGCGAAGCCGTTCCTCATCCCCTTGGCGCTGGCGATCGTCATGGGGATCCACGGGCTGGGTGAAGGGTGGGATGCCGTGTCAGGGGTTTCGGGGGGCACGGCGACGCCGCTTACAGGCCTGGCAGCGCTGGTCCAGGCGTACGGCACGTTCCCCGCCGTCGTATCCTATCCGATCCACAAGTTCCTGGAGGCTCTCATTATCGGCGCCACCTACGTCGCCATCGTCCTCCGCCCCAACGGGTGGAAGGCCAAGTGGTGGGAGGTCCCGGTCTTGGGTCTCTTTTTTGCCGGCCCCACCGCTGTGGGCGCTGCGGTCGGGTATTTCGTGTCGTTCGACACGACGTACTTCTACGCTTTCGGGGTGACCGCTGCACTCTACGCTGCCATGCGGCTAGCCGAGGCGCTGTCCCACGGCTCCGCTGAAGGATGGGCTCCTGCGCGCTACGGCCTGAAGACATTCGCCGCCATGCTTATCGGGTTCTTTTTGCTCTATTTCGCCGCCCTTCTGCACTAGAAACCTGGTTCGTGAGCGTTTTCTGAAATAACTGCAAGGGATTCCAAACCTTTTTTAATTCAACCCTAACGTGTTAGGTGCGGTAATTTGAAAAAGCGCAATGTACTGGTTGCGTGGACGCTCATACTTTTCATGACGGTCGTCGTTTTGGAGGTAGTCTACACCCCATACGACTACGCGGGCTATCAGATTGCGAACAACGTAGGCGAGGGAGTTGCCCAGGCGGACTATCCTCCCATACAGGGGCCGTATCAGGTGGTCTACGTGACGTGCGAGCAGTGGCAGTTCTTGTTCTACCCTCACCTTGCGGGTGCCCCCACGGTGACGGTGTTACAGGCGAACATACCCGTCTTGTTCATTATCCGCAGCGTGGACGTCACGCACGGGTTTTACGTCAACACCGAAAGCAACTTCGTCGTCCAGGGCTTCCAGTTTGGCGTCATGGCCGTCCCTGGGTACACAGACTACGTGACCTGGAACTTCCAGCCGACGCAGTTCCAGGGGAACCAGTCTCTCTACCACGTCTTCTGCTCTGAATACTGCGGCGTCACCGCTTCGGGTCTAGGCCACCCGTGGATGGACGCTCTGATCATCGTAGTCCCCAACAACGGCGCCGGGCAGGCGCTGCAGTCGAAGCTACTGCAAGGGAACACCCCTGAAATCCTCAACGGGAGCGCGAGCTAAAAGATGTCAGGCGCGTCCAACGCTCCTGAATCGACTGAGGAGCACGAAGTCCCCAACAAAGCTCTCAGCATTTTCAAAGACATAATGTACAGCAAGGAGTACAAGCACTTCTCGCTCAAACTCTTCATGTTCGGGATGTTCTGGCTTTTTGTCGCCGGATCCTTCGGGCTTGAGTTGAGAACCCAAGCAGGCTTCTCATTCACTGGGAATCTCCTCCCTCTCCAAGAGTTGGGATATTCGACGGTCGCTTACTTCCAGATGATGACATACCACGCTGTGGTCATGTTCTTCGGAACCATCTTCACGACTGGGTTCGCGATTGCATACTACGCCATCCCGAACGG
>JAFLZE010000154.1 GCA_029785685.1 Nitrososphaerota archaeon
GACTCGCGACCTCCAGTCTCCAGAAAGGTTGTTGCGCTGCCTATATGTTAGTCAGCTGAAGTCACAGTCAGAAATTGCTAGCATCTTCGAAGTGCAAGCACAGACTGTAGCCAGATGGCTGAAGCGTCTCAGGATTCCCCTTCGAAGCCAAGGGGATTCGGTATCAGTGGCGAACACGAAGTACGCTTTGCACAGTTTCGATGGGACACTGGAGGAACGCGCCTACCTGACTGGTCTAAGGGCTGGGGACCTCCACACACAAAGACATGGACGGTGACTGAGAGTGTCGGTGGGCACAGCACATCCCGCCATGCTCGAATTATTCCGGGCCCTCTTTACCAAATATGGCGAAGTCAGAAGCTACCCCAAGTTCAACAAAGTCAGTGGCTTTCATTGGTGCATCTATTGTGACTTGGACTCTTCGTTCAACTTCCTCCTACTGAAGGCAAGGGCAATCCCAAGGTGGATATTGGAGGACGAGGATTTTTTCTCTCATTCTTGTCGGGGTATTTTGATGCCGAAGGTTGCGTAGGCTTTGACCTTCGCCCCGGTCAACGCTCAGTCTCTTGGATGATAGCATCCATGGATTTGGGAATTTTGCGACAGGTGACGAGACGTTTGCGTGACATGGGGTTCGGTCCAACGCTTCGTTTGGCCTTGGAGGCGGGAGAAGGCGGTTGCAATTCTGATTTTTGGCGTGTTCGAATATCTAACCGGGCGCACGTGCAGGGACTACTCCGAAGGCTCAGATTGCGCCACCCTGAAAAGGTCGCAAAGGCAGGACTTGTGCACTCTCTGGCGTCTAGTAACTGGAATGAGGGGTGGGGTGAAGTAATGAAGCTCAGGATCGCGCTGAGAAACGAAATTCTGGAGTCAAGGAGGGACGCCATGTTATTGCTCTCTGAACGCCGTTCGCTTCACGCCTCGACTGGGCATGCTACGTCACCACTGCTTCAGAGTACGACGGCTCTCTCAGCGGAGCGCGCCTGAGGGAAGCGATTTCGTGGGGAAAGGTGAAGGAAAGGGCGAAGCAGGCGAGCCTCTACGCCGAAGTGACGACCGTCCTCCCCCTGATAGCAGCCTATGCCTTCGCCAGGCAGAAGCGCCCCTGAAGCGCGGCCTCAATTCTTTTAAAGTGAACCCGGAGGCGTCTGCGAGCAATTGTCTTTCGGGATGGGCACCCTCCAGGCCGCGGCCGCTCTGGGAGCCCCTTACATCGCCCCTAACGACGCGGGAGCGTACCTCGCCCTCGGCTTTTCAGTGGTAGCTCTGCTCTTCGGTGCCGCGCTCTGGGGGTACCTCAGGAGGCAGAACAGGGGGACCCCGAAGATGGTGGAGATCTCTGACGCTGTGAAGCAGGGAGCCGGGGCGTTCCTGAGCAGGGAGTACAGGGTCATAGCGCCGGTCGCCGTGGCCATCGTGATACTCATCTTCGCGCTCATAGACTACCCCAACGCCACGGGAGGTGCGACGGCGGCAGGGTTCGCCATAGGCGCGTTCCTCTCGGCCCTCGCTGGGTACGTGGGGATGGCGGTCACGGTGAGGACGAGCTCGCGCACCGCCGAGGCCGCGAAGTCAGGTCTGGGACCCGCGCTGACCATGGCCTTCAGGGGGGGAGGGGTGATGGGGATGACCGTGGTGGGGCTCGACCTGCTCGGCCTGTCTGTTTTCTATGTCGCGTTTTCTAAGACGATAGTCGCTTCGCCAGCCACCCTCGCAGGGCTCGGGTTCGGCGCTTCTCTCATCGCCATGTTCATGAGAGTGTCGGGAGGGATCTACACGAAGGCCGCGGACGTCGGCGCGGACCTGGTCGGGAAGGTCGAGGCCGGGATCCCGGAGGACGACCCGCGCAACCCCGCCGTCATCGCGGACAACGTGGGGGACAACGTAGGCGACTGCGCAGGGATGGGGGCGGACGTTTACGAGTCGTACGTCGTCACGACCATCGCTGTGATGATACTCGGCGCTCTGATACCAGGAGGGTACTACGCAGGACTCCTCGTATATCCGCTCCTGTTGGGCGCATCTGGGATCATAGGCGCCGTGATAGGGAGCATGTACGTGAGGAAGTCGATAAAGTCCAACCCTCTCAGGGCGCTGAACATCACCCTCGTGATAGCGGCGGTCGTCGCGGTCGTCCTTGACTTCTTCTTCGGGGACTACATCCTCGGTGGGTCGACCCTCAGCTACTACCTGTTCGGGAGCGCCGTCGTCGGGGTCGTCGTTGTGATAGTCATCGAGAACGTCGCCAACTACTTCACTTCTTACTCCTACGGCCCCGTGAAGGAGATTGCCAAGGCGAGCCAGACCGGTGCGGCCACCAACTTCCTGTCGGGGTTCTCGACGGGGTTGACGAGCACAGCTCCGTCCGCCCTTGTCCTGGTCGTCGCGATAATCGCTTCGTATTCGCTCGGGTACTATGGCTCAGGGGGAGACACGCTCACCGGCGTCTACAGCACCGCGGTCGCCACCATGTCGATGCTCTCTCTTACGGGGATAATCATGTCGATCGACTCGTTCGGACCCATCACGGACAACGCCAACGGCATCGTGGAGATGGCAGGGCTCGAGCACAACGTGCGGGACGTGACCGACGAGCTCGACGCGCTCGGGAACACCACCAAGGCGACCACCAAGGCCTTCGCGGTCACGTCTGCGGCCCTGGCGGCGGTCGCGATATTCGAGGCGTTCCAGAACGAGGCTTCGAGGATAATCAGCGCGTCGCCTTCGCTCCTCAGCCGGTACTCGACGCACATGGTCAACGGCCAGCTCCAGTTCACCCTCTCCGACCCATACGTGGTGATCGGCCTCCTCGTGGGCGGGCTCCTCCCGTTCTACTTCTCGAGCTTCCTGATCAAGGCGGTCGGACGGGCCGCCTACACCATAGTCAACGAGGTGAGGCGCCAGTTCAAGGAGATACCGGGCATCATGGAGGGGACCGGGAAGCCCGACTACGCGAAGGCGGTCAGCATCAGCACGTCGGCGGCGATCAAGGAGCTCGTGAAGCCTGGGGCCCTGGCCATCATAACCCCGCTCGTCGTCGGCTTCGTCCTGGGCCCGCTGGCGCTGGGAGGGCTCCTGATAGGAAGCGTCGTATCCGGGGTGTTCCTCGCGTTCACCATGACCAACGGCGGGGCCGCATGGGACAACGCCAAGAAGTACATCGAGACCGGTCAGTTCGGAGGGAAGGGGTCGGACGCGCACAAAGCCGCTGTCATGGGCGACACCGTAGGGGACCCTTTCAAAGACACCGCGGGCCCGGCGATCAACTCGCTGATCAAAGTGGTGAACACCATCTCCATAGTGTTCATCTCGGCCATCGTCCTCTACGCCCTCTCCGTCTGAATTCATTGTTGGTGCTTAAAAGCACCAATGGACTAACTTCACGTGCGAGCTGTCGCTAAGAAGCCGTTGCGACCGGTCTGGGAAAGGAAGGAGCTCTACGACTTGGTCATCTCGCTTCGCCGTAAGGAATTGACGTACAGCCAAATAATCGAGAGAGTTCTCCAGCAACGAGGGGTGCGACTCAGGAAATCTCATATCTCGGATTGGGTCAACGGAAAGCATCAACCCTATGGTTCCACCCTCGAATTCGAACCAATCCCGTCACCTGAACTTGCATATGTGGTGGGTGTAGTAAAAGGGGACGGATCAATCAGTGTCCAAAAGTGGAGCTATCGAATAAGACTCCGAGTCATC
>JAFLZE010000155.1 GCA_029785685.1 Nitrososphaerota archaeon
CGGCTTAAAACGCAGACGGGCCTGGCGGGACCAGCATCTGATCAGACTCAAGAGGCGGATTCCGAACCAAGTCCAAACCGCGGTCGATTGCAGGAATCGGCAAGGTTGAAATCCCATCAAAAATCCGTATTGATTCCTTGCAGGTCAGATTGGACAACTGGTTCATGAGAAACCTGAGCGTCATCAAGGCAGTCCTCAGGGTGGTCTTTGGAGCGTTCTGGTTGGTGGACGGCATTCTGAAGTTCCAACCGGGTTTGGTCGACGCCTTCCCGGACATGGTACGAAGCGCGGCAGCCGGGCAGCCGCAGTGGCTTTCTGGATGGTTCTCGTTCTGGGCCGGGGAGGGAGTCCTGAGGATACGCCGCTCGCTGGCCTCGACCACCGCAGTAACCATACTGCTCCAGAACGTGACGAGGGTAAGGGTCGACGTCCCCTTCTTCATGCGCCCCTTCCACGTCGGGACGGTCTGGGCCCACACGTGCGACTCCCGGGCTCACCCGCTCTTCAACCTGAAGGACCCGCTGGCCTTGGCGGAGAAGATCCGGCCGAAGTGCCACTTTGAGGGCGTGTTCAGGCCTACCGTCGGGTGACTCGACGAGGCCATGTCCCGTAATAGAAAAGGCGTCAGCACGATCATAGCGACGATCCTGACCATCTCCCTCGCGGTGGTGGGTTCGGCGGTGTACTACGTCGCCGTCACGTCGTACATGAGGCCCCAGGCGGGGCTCTCGCCAGAAGTCGAAATCAGCGTGGGGGCGTCGGGGTTCACTATCGTCAGCGCCCAGGTGGTCAACACCGGAGGGATTCCGTTCACATCTCTCACGATTTCCATTACAGGCGGCTCGTCCCAGCTACAAATCACGTACTCGTCCACGCTCTCGGCCGACGGAGGAACCGCGGCGATCACCACACGGGGAATGTCGGGCGGCCCGTACTCGGCGGTCTCTTCGAACACTGCCGTATCCGGAAACCTCGTCGCTTCGGCGGGGTCTTCCTATGCGGTCGTCGTCGACGGGACCCTGAGCAACGAAGCCACGTACAGCCAGGCCTTCAGCGTCGTGGCGACTCCATGATCCAATGAGCGCCTGGCTTCGCAGAAACGGTCGCCTCGAATTCTGATAGCTTCTGTCTCAGTTCAGAAACCATCTCTTGGGTCTTCGAGTCACCGCAGACCTGAGCGAACGCCAGCATGTTCGCGTAAATGGCGTAGTCAATCGGCTCAATCCCATCTGGGATGTCTTGGAACTTTGAAACCGATAACACAATGCCCCTCTGGATCTCCGCGAAGATTTTGCAAGCCTCGGTCAGGTTCGCGTCCTTTGGCTTCGCGTCTAGGAACTGTTGCGGAATGTAGTTGGTCGCCGTAGCCCTGTACAACTTCTTCTCGATGTTGTTGACCTTCGCAGTCTTCGATAACTCGATCAGACCCGCGGCCAGAAGTTTCTGGACTCTCCTCCACGTCTTCAGGGTGGGGGTGTGGAACTTCCTCGCAAGCTCGCTCACGGAGTAGTCAGAAAGAACCAGCTCCCTGAGTATCCTGAGGTTCAGCGGGTCGGAAATCAGGGCCGTCCCCCTCTCGTCGAGCACTTTCATGATTTTCATTGGATGAAACCGCTTTCCATAGAGATATAATGGTGTCGCTGTCCTTTACCTGCTTGTCGATGACAGGAGATGATAGGAACAGAAAGACCCCTGAATGTTCCTGGAGAGATTCCGCTCTCGGGGACGTTACGCCTGCCTGCTGAAGCCGGCGCAGACGCTTTGAAGTGTCCCGCCATCCTGTTCATCCACGGCTCCGGTCCGGTGGACCGGAACGAAAGCGCCAGGTTCATCCCCCTGAACGTGTTCAACTTCTTGGCGGAGGAGTTCGGGAAGGCCGGTTACGTCTCGTTCAGGTACGACAAGAGGGGGGTAGGGGAGAGCAAAGGAAGCTACTACAGGGCAGGGTTGTGGGACCTCGTGGACGACGCAGCAAGGGCGCTCGTCGCCCTGAAGAGCCAGAAGGAGGTAGATCCGGCGAAGATCGTGATGATCGGGCACAGTGAAGGATGCTACATTGCACCCCTTGTGGCGCAGCGGATTCCGGTCGCAGGGATGGTCCTGTTAATGGCTCCTGCCGACAGGCTCGACACCATCCTGCTCTACCAAGCGCAGATGATGGAAGGCGCCCTTGGCACCATCAAAGGGTCGAAAGGTTCCCTCATCAGATGGCTCGTCAGCGTTCAGAACGGCGGGAGGCTGACCGAGGCGCAGGAGAAACTGCTGACGAAGGTCCGCCGGGGCACAAAGCCTGCGATACGCTTTCGGACGAACCGCGTGCCGGCAAAATGGATTAGAGAACACATGGATTTCGACCCCTCGGAGGCGTATTCCAGCATCAGTTGCCCCGTCCTCATCGTGAACGGGTCGAAGGACCTCCAGGTCAGGCCTGAAGACGCCCGGACGATAGCGGAGATTGTCAAAGGGCCTTGCGAGTGGCACATCCTCGAGGGGATGACCCACATTCTGAGGCGAGACCCCCGGGATGGCCCTTCCGTCATGCATTACAAGAAGCTATTGAAGGAGAGCGTAGACCCGGAAATACCCCAGCTAATCCTGGGTTGGCTGCGCCGAAATCTTGTTGAGAAGCATGCGGCCTCCCCTTCTCAAAGCATCACGGCCAAGCCACCGATGGAGTCGCACGATGCTCCATGAGCGTGTCACGGGTGAGGAAAAAATCTCCAACGAAGGCACTTTGGATTCAATCGTTGTGGGTGTTCGACGACGAACTGGATACGACAGGCAGGAAATCGAGATGGCTCAGCGCGCATGCCTCACAGCCGATTGGCAGGCCTTTGCACAGGCATACGGGAAATATCGAAGTCAGAGAAAAGGAATCCATCACGTTCCACGAAAAAGACGACAGCTTGGAGATGCCCCTTTCGATCATCAGGAAGCCGGCAGTCGGATATGATGAGAATTTCACGAGGTTTACGGGAGGGCGAGGGTTGATTCCTCCAATGCACTTTTCGTTTGAGGACAGGGTCGTTTACTTCTTCACACGGGACGCGACGGACATGGTCTTTCGCGGCAAGAACGAAAGGCTGTTGACTATGATTACTGGGCACTCTCCGTGATGTTTTATCTCCGCTTCTTCTTCTTTCTGGATGAACGTATCTCGTTGCAATAGAAGCGGCGTCAGCGAGGTAATCGCCGCCCTTCTGCTGCTTTCTATCACGGTGGGGGTCTTCGGGGTCTTCTACACCTACTACGTCAGCGGCTTGAACTCGTCCGGAGGGAGCGTGGCCCAGGGGATCCAGGACTCCGCCAAGGCGACTGGGGAGCTGATGAGCCTGGTGAGCTACCAGGTGCAGGGGAGCACCGTCACCCTCTACCTCTACAACTACGGCCTCCAGCCGATAACACTGAGCCCGCCCCAGCAGGCATTCCTGGTGGCCTCGGGCTCCCAGCAGTCTGCCCAGAGCTTCACCCTCACCGACGCCTCCTCCGGTGCCGCCATCAGCACGATACAGACGCAGAAGCTCGCGAAGCTGACCCTCACCTTCGGCAGCGTCCCAGGCTCGTTCTATGTGGAGGCCATTGACAGCATCGGGAAGAACTTCGAGTTCCAGCTCTCATCCTAGTCCACGTTAAAAGGCGCGCCCCCCTTCACGCCCGATGAACGCCC
>JAFLZE010000156.1 GCA_029785685.1 Nitrososphaerota archaeon
AGGAAGTCGCCAAGATGGCCGGTCTCACCGAGGATGAGGTGAAGACGCTCGCCAACACGGGCGGTCTACCCCCTGACGTCGCTGATCGGATGATAGAGAACGTGGTCGGCGGTCTGACCATGCCTCTGGGCATCGCCACCAACTTCAGGATAAACGGGAGAGACTACCTCGTGCCCATGGCCCTTGAGGAGCCTTCGGTGGTGGCGGGCGCAAGCAAGGCTGCCAAGATAGCCAGGGAGAAAGGAGGGTTCACAGTCACGAACACAGGACCGGTGATGATTGGACAGATACAGATCGTCAAAGTCCCTCAGCCGGAGAAGGCGAAGGCAGACATCCTTAGGAAGAAAGCAGACATCCTGAAGAAGGCTAACGAGCAGGACCCGATGCTCGTCTCTCTCGGGGGGGGAGCCAAGGACATAAACGTGAAAGTGCTCGCGAGCATAACCGGACCAATGGTGGTGGCTGAGCTCATCGTGAACACCGGGGACGCCATGGGAGCGAACGCCGTGAACACGATGGCAGAAGCCGTCGCGCCGATGATAGAGGAAATCTCCCAAGGGGACGCTTTGCTAAAGATAATCTCGAACCTCGCGGACAGGAGGCTGGTGAGGGCCTCGGCTGTGTTCGAAAAGGAGGCCGTGGGAGGTGAAGGAGTGGTCGACGGCGTGGTCAATGCCTACGCATTCGCCGATGCCGACCCATACAGGTGTGCCACGCACAACAAGGGGATCATGAACGGGGTCGTCGCAGTGGGGATCGCCTGCGGCCAGGACATACGTGCCCTCGAAGCGGGGGCGCACAGCTACGCTTCCAAAACGGGGAGATACAAGCCACTGACAACCTGGGAGAAGGACAAGGACGGAAACCTTGTGGGAAAGCTCGAGATGCCCATGGCGGTGGGCCTCGTGGGTGGCGCCGCCAGGACGCACCCGGCCGCGAGAGCCTCGATCAGGATTCTAGGGGTGAAGACGGCCATCGAACTTGCAGAGGTGATGGCCGCTGTCGGCCTTGCACAAAACTTCGCGGCGCTCAGGGCCCTGGCCAGCGAGGGCATTCAGAAAGGTCACATGAAACTCCACTCGAGGAACGTGGCGGTGTCAGCGGGAGCGACAGGGGAACTCGTTGACGTCGTCGCGCAGAAGATGGTCGACGAGAGGAAAATCCGCTTCGACAGGGCGAAGGAGCTCGTCGAAGAACTGTCCAAGAAACGCTGAGCGTTCTGACGGTCCAGGGCTGGAACTCCTATAAAGCGAGGGTGAAAGCGGCAGGCAGATTGCAGCTGGACACGAAACCGAAGGGGCAGTTGCTCCCCAGAAGTCGGTACCTCCTCGCCATCACCGTTATCACTTTCGCTGTCGGCGCTCTGCAGGCGTCAGACATCATCGAGCTTCCCTTCGGAGCCTGGTTCTCCGTGGTCAGCGGTTCGTTCTTCTCTTCTGCGTTCCTCAACGGTTTCATGACGAAATGGGGATACCTCAGCCTGTTCGCGCTCATGGCCCTCGAGAGCGCCTCCCTGCCTGTCCCAAGCGAGGTGGTCCTTCCACTTGCGGGATACTTCGTGTACCTTGGCACGATGAACTTCTGGTTTGCGGTCGGGGTGAGCACACTAGCCAGCATCGGCGGAGCGCTGCTGGACTACTACCTTGCCGTATGGCTCGGAAGGCCCTTCGTCGTGGGCATACTGGGCCTTTTCAAGTTACACAGGGACGCCCTTGACAGGGCGGAAGCCTGGTTTGAAAAGTCGGGCCAATGGACAGTGTTTGCAGCCAGGTTCATACCAGGGCTCCGGACAATAATCTCCCTTCCAGCGGGCCTGTTCAGGCTCGACGTCTGGCGCTTCATCGTCATGACGGTGGCAGGCTGCTTTATCTGGTCAGTAATCCTGGTATATGCTGGCGTCCTCGCTGGTTCGAGCTCACGGGCCCTTACCGCTTTCGCGTCATCTGGCGCGGTAATCGACTACATGTCGGCGGTGGTAGCCGCGATGTCTGCGGCGTATATTGTCTACTATCTGGCGGGAGCCAGGAAGGCGCCTATTCCATCATCGGGACATTGACGCCTTTGGCCTTGGCGGTCTTTATCGCGCTTTCGTAGCCAGCGTCGGCGTGTCTTGCCACGCCTATCCCTGGGTCGTTCGTGAGAGCCGTCGCTATCCTCGCTTCTGCCTCCTCGGTCCCGTCTGCGAGGACCGCGAGTCCGGCATGGATCGAGTAACCTATCCCTACACCGCCGCCATGGTGGACCGACACCCATGATGCCCCTGAAACGGCGTTAAGCAGGGCGTTGAGTACCGGCCAGTCCGCGATGGCGTCGGAGCCGTCCTTCATCCCTTCTGTTTCCCGATAAGGGGAGGCGACCGAGCCCGAGTCCAGGTGGTCCCGCCCGATAATCACCGGTGCGGAAATCCTCCCGTCCCTCACCATGTCGTTGATTATCTTACCGAAGCGTGCCCTTTCACCATATCCGAGCCAACAGACACGGGCAGGCAGTCCCTGGAACCTGACGCTCTCGTGCGCCTTCTTGATCCATCTTACAAGAGAGACGTTGTCAGAGAACTCCTTGATCACGGCCTCGTCCGTGACGTAGACGTCTTCGGGTTTCCCGGAAAGGGCAGCCCAGCGGAACGGCCCGCGTCCTTCGCAGAAGAGCGGTCTGATGTACTCTGGCACGAAACCAGGAATCCTGAATGGGTTCTCGACTCCGGCGTCGCTGGCCATCTTCCGGATGTTGTTCCCATACTCGAAAGCGATGGCGCCACCCTCCTGAATCTGGAGCATCGCCCTCACATGCTTGGCGATGGAGGCCGTCGAGAGCTCTAGGTACTTTTTCGGGTCTGAAGCGCGGAGGTCTGACGCTGCTTTCACGTCGAACCCCGCGGGGATGTAGCCTGCGAGGGGGTCGTGGGCGGCCGTCTGGTCCGTAAGGATATTGGGCTTGAAACCAGTGGCAACAAGCATGGGGAGCACCTCGGCCGCATTCCCGAGCAGGGCGATAGACAGAGCCTTTCCTTCCGCCGCCGCGTCCCTGGCCATCGTCACGGCCTCCTTGGGGTCTTCGACCATTACGTCGCAGTACTCTTTGTCGAGCCTGCGTTGTATCGCTCTTTTGTCTACCTCTACTATCAGCGCGACACCGTCGTTCATCGTGACCGCGAGCGGCTGTGCCCCACCCATCTCCCCTAGACCAGACGTGAGAACGACCTTCCCCCTCAGGGAGCCGCCGAAGTGCTTGTTCGCGACGGCAGCCATGGTCTCGTATGTGCCCTGCAGAATCCCCTGAGTCCCGATGTACATCCAACTCCCTGCGGTCATCTGACCGAACATTGTGAGCCCGCGCTCTTCTAGCTCCCGGAAATAGGCCCAGTCGGCCCATTTGGGCACGAGCATCGCGTTGGAGATGAGCACCCTCGGTGCGGCCTTCGTCGTCTTGAAGATCCCGACGGGCTTGCCTGACTGTATGAGAAGCGTCTCGTCATTGTCCAGCTCTCGGAGCGACTTCACAATGGCGTCGTAGGCTTTCCAAGAGCGAGCAGCTCGCCCTGTCCCGCCGTAGACAATAAGGTGCTCGGGGTCCTTCCCGACTTCAGGGTCGAGGTTGTTCATGAGCATTCGGAGGGCTGCTTCCTGGTGCCAGCCCT
>JAFLZE010000157.1 GCA_029785685.1 Nitrososphaerota archaeon
GAGGCGTCCCTGGGGCCCAGGTCCCCGCCATACAGGCAAAGGATGATACAATGACCGAGGGGCCCAGGGGCTTCCTCAGCATAGTGGAGGTCTTCCCGCCGAGCTTCGGGGGGGCGGAGAAGGAGCCCGTGCTCGGGCTGAGGCAGAAGACCAGGGACTTTGTGGAGAGGGTGAGGAGGATCCAGCCCTACGCCGACGTCGTCCTGGTCGCGGATGTGAAGGACGCCTCGAGGGCCAAGTTCTCCCCGGTCCACGCCGCCGCCCTCCTGAGGGACGAGACGGGGGTGGACGCGGTCCCGGTGGTCACGGCCAGGGACTCGAACAGGCAGGCGGTGACGTCGTCCATAGTGACGGCGCTCTCCCTGGGGCTGAGGGGGGTCATGCTCGTGTGGGGGGACAGGTATGGGGAGGAGGAGGGGGTCAGGAACGTCTACGACTTCGCCTCGCTCTCCGAGGTGGTGGCCCACGCCCGGGGGCTGGCCGACAGGGCGGGGGGGAAGTGCAGGATATTCGCCCCGGTCAACATAGCGAAGCTCGACGGCGCCAGGGGGGTCGAGCTGGCGAAGTCCAGGATCAGGGAGGGGGCGGACTATCTGCTCGCCCAGCCTCCGACCGTGGACGCGGGGCCGACCCTGAGGTTCCACGAGAAGATACTTTCGAAGCTGGGGCTGAAGGACAGGGTGATACCCAACGTCTTCCCCTTCAGGGACCCCGCCGACATCGAGTATTGCAGGAAGAGGTTCGGATGGAGCATCCCCCCCAGGATGGACGAGATCGCGAAGGGAGGGGAGGCGGAGCTGCTGAAGGAGGCGAAGAAGGCGGCGGCGGGGCTGGCGGAGAGCGGGTTCTCGGGGGTCTACGTGTCCACCAGGGGGAGGCCCGAGCTGGCCCGGTTCATACTCGACTGACCCCGGGGGCGGGGCGGCCGGCTCAGTCGCGATTTCGCCTGAACCGAAGGACGACGCTCCGGTGCGCGCCCAGATAGTCGAAGGAGCCGATGGAAGCGAGCAATCCTAGCGAGACGAGCAGCAGCACCTCGTTGGTGATGAAAGGGGCTACGCCGAAGAGCGCCTGCACCATGGTGACGTGGACATCGAACTCGGTGGGGAGGAAGAAGTAGACCCCCAGCCCCAGGGTGACGCCGACCGAAGCTGCGAGGCTGACCCCTCGCCCGAAGGCCCTGAGGGGAGATGCGCCCGCCCTCCAGGTCGCCGCCATGACGATCAGGCAGCTGGCCACCAGGAGGGCCCCGACCTCGACGTCCTGCACCGACTCGTACCTGAACGCGTCGGAGAACGTCAACGGGCCTAGCCACGACGTGTACCAGAGGGTCGTGTAGGTCTGAGGGACGAGGGGGCGAAGGAGCGCCAGCGCGTCGGTGGTCTCGTAGACAGGGAGCAGGACGAGGGACAGGATGGCCATGACCATCGCCCTCGGGCCGAGCTTCAGCCCCCTCAGTCCGAAGGACCAGACGAACGCGGCGGTCAGGACGATGAAGAGGGCAGCAAACGGGTCAGGGGCCTGCTGCGGATGGACGACAGGGGCGACCCCGACGCCCCCTAGGCTGGTCCCTCCCCCTGCCATGGTGCCAAAGCCAGCCCAGAAGCCTGCCGGAAAGGCGACGCCACCGATGGTTCGATTCGTTCTCCCAGATCCTGAGCTTGGTGCTCTGACGTGCGATAGGGAAGTTCCCTCATTTAGATGCTCGGCATCCCTGTCACCGCTCCGAGTGAGAGGACGACGACGCCCCGGCACCGGGCTGGGCCCGCCGGGCCAGGAATTGCGTTGAATGCGAAGCTCTAAATCTGATGCGCGAATGACACACCCCGGAGCGGCCTGAAAGAGTGGTGCAGCCACATTGAAGCTGACGGCTGATGCAGGCCCAGGGATCCCCACCCTGGAAGAGGCGTTCCCGACGCTCTTCTCGCGGTCCACGCCCGTGATCGAAGGCGGCTCCTTCCTGTTCCACGCGGCCTCGCTGCTGCGGTTCCATCCCTTCGAAGCTTCGTTGATGCTGATGAACGGGAGGGGGCCGGCGCGGACCGAGGACAAGGTCTCATTCCTCAGCGGGCACCCCCTGCTCGCGAGGATCCACAGGACGAAACCTGAGGACTCCTACAGGTCGCTGTTCGAGCCCTGCCACAGCTGCGCCGTCGCCCTGAGGCCCATGGCGCCCACCGACGACCTCCGCGCCCTGCTTCTGGCCTTCCAGACGTCCGGGTTCGGCTTCGCCCCTGTGACCAGGGGGGAGATGTACGCCACAGCCGGGCTGAGCGACGTCCTCGGGCTCTACAGGAGCGGCACGCTAAAGTCCAACATGACGGCGCGGGAGGTCGCCTCCCAGACAATCGCCATGGAGCCGCGGGCCACCGTCAGGACCGCGCTGACCCTGATGCTCGAGAGGAGGATAAGGAGGGTTTTCGTCCAGGGGACCAACGCCTTCGTTTCAGACAGGGAGGTGGTGAGCCACATCTTCAGCCCCCGGAGCCTCGAGGACACCAAGCGCTGGCCCGGCGCCATGCTGGAAGCGACGCTGCTGGAGGTGGGGCCGGTGGACGCGGTGGAGATAGACGGGGACATGCTCCTCGACGAGGCCGCGGCCTATGTCCTCCGGTCCCAGGGGGGCGCGCTGGTCTGCGACGGGGGGGTGGTCTCGGCCTGGGACCTGGTGATCAAGCCCTTCGCCAGCGGGCGCCTGAGCATAAGGTGACGCCGGGCCTGCCGGAGGGGGCGGCCCACAGATATCGTTTTAACCGAACAGGTCGCGTCCGGCCTCACGGATGAAGTTCGGAGTCTGCGTCCCCAACTACGGGAACTACTCGGTCAGGGACCTGCGGATGGTCTCCCTCGAGGCCGAGACGCTGGGCTACGACTCGCTGTGGCTGACCGACCACGTCCTGATGGCGAAGGGGTCGGGGACCCCCTACGAGCGGATCCTAGAAGCGGTCACGTGCATGGCGTATCTCGCGCCGATAACGGAGAGGGTGAAGCTCGGGATCTCGTCGCTGGTCATCGCCATGAGGAACCCCGTGGTCGCGGCCAAGCAGCTGGCCACCGTCGACAACCTCAGCTCCGGCAGGGTGATGCTGGCGGTGGGCGCGGGGTGGAACGAAAAGGAGTTCGACGCGCTGGGCGCCAAGTTCCAAGGCAGGGGGAGGAGGGTGGACGAGTCGATCAGGCTGCTCAGGGCCCTGTGGGGCGGCGAGGACCGGTTCCAGGACGGCGGGCACATCGGCGTTGGCTTCACGGGCGTGTCCTTCGAGCCCAGGCCAGTCCAGGAGAGGCTCCCCCTGTGGGTCGGCGGGGTCAGCGAGGCGGCCATGAAGCGCGCCATCGCCCTCGGCGACGCCTGGCATCCGAATGTGTTCCCCATGGACGAGTTCAAGAGGATGGTCGCGAGGTTCAGGAGCATCCCCGGGGGGGAGAGGAAGGAGGTATGCGTCCGCATCGGCATCGACTCGAGGAGCGACAGGTCGGAGTTCGTCGGGGCCCAGGGGGAGAAGAGGATAATGCTCTCCGGGGACAGGGAGGGGAACCGCAGGATAATCGAGGAGCTCGACAGCTTCAATGTGGCTGCACCACTCTTTCAGGCCGCTCCGGGGTGTGTCATTCGCGCATCAGATTTAGAGCT
>JAFLZE010000158.1 GCA_029785685.1 Nitrososphaerota archaeon
CGATTCTGCCCACGGCGCCCACGAACTCGCCATGGGGTATCCCTTCGCCGTCCGGATAGCCCAGGGAGACGAGCATCCCCGCACTGGAGGTGGCCACGGCCGGGAAGCCTTCGTCCTCGAAGACCCTGGCGCTGGGGACGTCCCAGGCGTTCGGGAGCACAAGGACATCCTTTCTGTCGTGCAGCCTGCGGAACGCCTCGGCCTTCTCTACCTGGTCCATTCTTTGCGCTCCCGCTCTGGCACTCCTAAACTGTTACGCCCCATCGGCCGGGACGCGGAACGCCCCCAGGCTCGACCCCTTCCTATAGACCGCCTCCGCCCCGACCCGCCTCGCCGCCTCTCCGAACGCTCTCCTGTAGGTGTTGTCCGCGACGACCAACGACCCTGGCCCCAGATGCGGCTCTACGGCTTGCATCTCGAACTCGAAGTGCTCCCTGTCGACGGGGCTGTCGTGGCAGAAGAAGTCCACAGTCCCCAATTCTTCGAGGAGAGGGACCAGCAACTCTTCGCTCCTTCCCTCCCTGAGGTCCCATCCCACCCGCAGGCTGGAAGGGGTTGCCCACCCCGACGACATGCCTGCAGGGACCGCCCAGGATTCGTCTCCCGGCCGCCCAGTCCTCAGGACAGGAAGGTCTATGGAGTGAAGCGTCCCACGTGAGTTGGTCTTCGCCCCCATGAGCATGAACGCCGATGAGACACCCGACGCGACCCCACTCTCCACGATGGTCCTCGGCCTGACGAGCCTGACCAGCGCATAGAGGTCGATGGGGGCGGGGAACTGGGCGTAGTACGAGCGCCCGGTCCTATCGATGTTCCCACAAAGCTCCATGACAGAGGCGGAGTAGGCTGCGACCTCCAGCACTGCCCGCTCAGCCCGTTCTCTGGTACACCCCGTCGCCTTCGACGTCCAGGAAGGGTCGGGCTTCGACCTGCTCCCAAGCTTGGCGACTAGCACACTGACGGAGTCGGCCATGGTCAACCCCTGCCCGACCGCCTAGACGCCCGGCTGGAGCAGCCAGAGAAGCTTCCCCCTGCCCTCGGCCGCCTTCCCCTTGAACGAGACCGCGGCGATGGACCCATTGACGAGCTCTACTTCGCCCCTACCGCCTATCATGGCATAGAGGAGCTCGAAGATGAGGGGCATGTGCGACACCAGGGCGACCCTGGCATCCTTCTTGAACGTAGAGAGAAACTTCAGCACGTCTGCGGGCTCGGCATCTCCGTAAAGGCACTCGTCCACCATGTAGGAACTCAGCCCTAGCTTCTTCTTCGCTATCTCCGCCGTCTGCTTCGCCCGGAGGACCGGGCTGGAGACGATGGCCGTCGGCCGGAAGCCGAGCCTCTGGCTTGCCAGCTCGATTACCTTCGACGCCTCGGCCTCACCCTCTTCAGAGATGGGCGGGTCCTCGTTCTTGGACCCGAAGTCGGCTCTGGCGTGCCGGAAGATGTAGACTTGCATGCCCCCTGGCGCGACGCAGGGGCCCTTAGGCATACAGCGGTCATATGACCGCCAAGCCTTATACCGACTCCGCCGCATAACCTGACCGTCATGCCGATGATCGAGGCGCGCATCAAACTCGAGCACGACTGCCCCTACAGCCGCTTCACGAAGGCGGTCCCCGAGGCGGAGATGTTCCATTGGTGCAGCAGGGAGAGCGACGTCCTCGAAGTCTCTTGCGTCCATACCGAGGCCCCTGACCTGGACTTGGCGCTGGGCCGCCTGCTGGAGGAGCTGGAGGCGAAGGCGGTGCGCAGGGTCTCGCTGGGCCGGAGGGGGCAGCTCATAGTGCAGAAGCACAACTACTCCTCGATGAAGCAGAACGTGAATGCTGCCATTGAGGAGAACAACTGCATGGAGGTGCAGCCGACGGTATACAGAGGAGGGTACGAATGGTACAGGATCCTGGCCTTCGACAACCGGGACCTCGTCCGGCTGTTCGGCTCGCTTTCGAGGTGGGCCGACGTCGACGTGGTCTCCAAGGAGACCCTTACAGAGCGGTCGGCCCGCGACGCCATGACTGTCTCTATCCGCAGCCTGTTCGGGATGCTGACGGACCGCCAGCTCAAGGCGCTCCTGGTCGCCCTCAGCGCGGGATACTACGACACCCCGAGGAGGGTGCGGACCGAGGACATCTCCCGGAGGCTGAACTCGCCCCGGACGACCTACGAGACCCACTTCAGGAAGGCCGAGGGGAAGGTGATGCGGGCCCTGATGCCCTACGTCGAGCTGATGGGCGGGCTGAAGGGCGAGCCGCCCAACGACGTCAGGAGGGCCGGGCGGAGGAAATCCTAGGCGGCCCTGCCCTGATCCTATCCCTCACATCTCTCAGCTTCTTGTATCCCCACATCGACTCCATCCACCATGTCGCCCCAGCCTCGGCGAAGGGCCCGACGACTTCTCGCGCCCTTCTGGGGTCGGACGGCGAAGTCCCATCCTTGATTATATCGAACTCATTTCTCATGTTTCCTTTCACCTTCCTGTTAGCCCTGACTTAGTCGTGTATCTCTCGGATGTCGCTTGGCGTCGCGTCCTTGTGGGACCCGTCCTTCTTCATGATTACAGGTATCAGCCCGTCGTACTTCAGCGCGCGCCCCATGGACTTGGGCCTCCCCCAGGCCCCTACGACCCATATGGGGATTCGCGGCCGTTGCACAGGCCCGGGGACGAACTTCATCGTCTTGAGCTGGTTGTGCTTCCCGGCGTAGCGGAAGGCCCTACCACTCCACAGGCCGTCAAGTATCTCCAGCCCCTCGTCAAGCATCTCGGCCCTGGTCTTCCTCTCAGCGGGCATGCCTGCCTTCGTGTAGGCCCCGTCCCCTGCCCAGCCTAGCCCGGTGGGGAGGATTAGCCTACCACCCGACAGCCAGTCGACAGTGACCGACTCCCTCGCCAGCTCCCAGGGCCTCCTCCTGCCGACGGCCGTGAGAAAAGACCCGATACTGACGCGCTTGGTGGTCACCGCCATGGCGGCCATAATCGGCCACGCCGCACTCATCTCACTCTTGCCATCGATGTAGATGTCGTCATAGTAGAATACGCCGTCCCATCCTGCCCTCTCTGCCTCGGACGCGAACGCGACGATCTCCGTGGTGCTTCCTCCGGGGATTATGAAACCTGACTTCAACCCGTCCACCGCGCCTTGGCCTCTCCCGGGGCTGGACGAAAATGATTCGGCGCCGACGCTCTGCGCTTGGCGCGTACGGCCAGGGCGGCGGACGACCTCATGGGCTGGAGCGAAGCTAGCCGCCCTGAAATGAGTTGCGCGGTCATATGACCGTTCAACCGTCGAGGGTCGACGGTGGGACGAGGCGTAGCTCGGGCTTGCACGCCTTGCAGCGCTTCGCGCCGAACTCGCGGGCCGCAGTGGCCACGCTGTCGGCCCAGTAGTAGCTCCCCTGCTTGCGGTCGTTGATGCTCACCTTACTGTTGAACTTGTCCATGGTGATGCATTTCGCGTTCACCTTGTGGATGATGGCGGGCCTGTTCGCATCTGTGATCACGATGAACCCCTCGTCAGCCAGCCGGACCCTGCGGAGATCCTCGAAGTTCTGAATCTCCTTCGACTGCCCCACCTCCTCTGTCTCCCCGCCCTCATTGAAAAACAACCTCCTACGCGACCCCCGCC
>JAFLZE010000159.1 GCA_029785685.1 Nitrososphaerota archaeon
CTCCCGCCGCGGATGTGCCTCATGCTGGGGCACGCCGTGAGGGACCTCCCCGTGGTGGTGAGCGTGGACAGCTTCGACTCCCCGCCGAGCGGCCTGACGAGGCGGTTCTTCTCCCAGCAGATCGAAGTCGGCGCCTGAGCGCGTCAGGGGACCTGGGTCACCACCAGGTACGAGTCGGCCATCACGTTCGCCGCCCCCGACGCGTATTCGTCGTTCAGGTCGAAGACCACCGAGTAGGCGTCGTTCGCCAGGAGCCCCCGCAGCAGTATCTTGGCCAGGTGGGACTTGCCCGACTCCTTCCGCCCCGTGATCACGGTTATCCTCCCGTCCAGCGCCTCCGCGGGGATGCCGAAGGGCGACCCCCCGTCCACGGTGCCGACCATTATGGTCCTCGACCCGAGGGGAGCCACCGTCCCCGCGAGGTCCTCGACGAGCAGCCGCGAGACCCTGGAGCTGGTCCTCGACGGCATCCAGTCGACCCGGGGAGTGAGCTTTCGGCCCGTTATCGTCCCCCTGGCCTTGCAGAGGAGGATCCTCATGTCGCGTATCAGGGTGGAGATGGTCGCGAGCCCGGTCGGGTCAGACGTCACCCCCGGGACCGAGGCGGAGAGCACTTCTTCCCTGGCTATCTCCTCCTCTATCCCTTCGACGTCGAGGTACCTCTCGTCATAGACCTGAAGCACCAGGTCCCTTTCAGGCTCAGAAGCCACCAGATAGTCCCCAATGCGCACCCTCTCCCTCGGGGACGCTACGACGAGTATGTCGTCCCCTTCCTTCTTGAGGACCTTCGCGCCTATGCCCCTCCCCTGAACCCCCCGAGGGCGATGGTCCTGAGCGGGAAGGCGTGGAGGGGCCTCACGCGGAAGCGCTTGGCCACGTATGCCTTCAGGGCCTGGTCGTCCGCCTTCGAGAAGATCGAGAGGTGGTGGGCGACCTTCAGCGAGTCAGGGTACCCGGAGGCGAAGGCGTCGTTCCAGAGTATCCTCCCGAGGACCGCAGGGTGAGGCTCGGAGGAGGCTATGTCGAGCCTGAACACGAGGCCGTCGGGGGCGAACTTCGCGAGTACCGTCCCCACAGGCCCCCGGTCGACGGTGTGATAGGAGGGGACCCTGGCCCCCGAGAGCGAGCTGACCAGGTCCTCCGACAGTATCAGGCTGCTCGACTTCGAGAACCCCACCATCGAGCGGTTCGACCCCCTCCGGAGCGGGCCCGTCAGCTGCCCCATGGGGTGCTTGAGCGACCCGTCGGCCATCACTATCGTCCTGTCGTCCCCCTCGGAGAGGGCCTCCACCACCCGCCGTTCGACCGTGTTCCGGATGAACCCCTCCGCCACGGCGTGGTCGGAGAGGAGCAGGTCGAGCTCTGCGGACGGGAGGCGGGGGACGAGGCCGGTCAGCCCCGAAGCGTTAGCATAGACGAGTATCGGCCCCAGCCTGAAGAAGCGCCTGAGGGTCCCTTCGTACGAGACGCCCACGGCTGTCCGGGCGGCATACAGGGAGCCCTGGGAGGTCTCCCCCACCAAGACGCACGTCGAGTCGACGGACGCGATTGGCCGCCCTTCTTTGACGGGAACTATGCACCCAGGGACCAATGACGCGTCTGTCGCCTCGAAGTACGGATACAGCTCCCTCCCGTACCTGCTGAAGACGAAAGCCCTCCCAGAAAGCTCGCGTTCGGCGCTCTCTGAAAGCTCGGCGAAGGCCTCCTCGAACTCCCTTGCGAGGGAGTCGAGGGCCGAGAGCTGTTCGTCCTGGACAGGTGAGGTAGCTGTTATGGCCATCTTGCGCATCATGGGCTATACAATAAACAGTAGTTAAATATTGCGCATGCGCAACATGGACAATATCTATAACCACCGCCGCCTCCCGCACGGCCGTGGAGAGCGCCGTCCAGCTAGAACAGCCGGTCCCGTTCGTAGCCAGTTCAAATAGCCGCATCTTGGACAACAGGCGCAACACGATACAGATGTCTGAGACACCCACCCCGGCCAGCGTGACAGTGAGGCTGAAGAGAGGCGCCTGGGAGATAGAGATCACCACGCAGGAGGGGAAGGTCCAGCAGGCGGTGGAAAGCGTGCTGGCAGGGATGGCCTCGAAGGAGCCGATGCTGGTGCAGGCGCAGGAGCCGGAGGCGGCGCAGCGGAGGTTCGAGACCTGCCGGGGGGTGCTGCTGACGATGTGGAAGGAGGGGTGGTTCGCCTCCCCGAGGGCGCTTTCGGAGGTTCACGAGGAGATGAGCAGGCGCGGGTACCACTACGACAGGACCGCTGTCTCGCACACGCTGGTGGACCTGGTAAGGGAGGGATCGCTCTTCAGGGACGGGAGCATGAGGAACTACACGTACGTCCAGAAGCACCCGTTCAAGGGGCAGCCCGGAACTTCTTAGACAGCTGTTCGCTCAGCCTGCTGACGCCGACCGTAGTTATCCTGTACTTCCCGCCCTGGTCCGAGCCGATGCGCTCGACAGTGGCGGACTTCGTCAGCTCGCTGAGGCGCGAGCTGATGGTCTTGGGGTAGAGCCCGGTGGCGCCTTCTATCTCCCCGACCCCCATGGCGTCCGACTGCAGCTTCCCGCTGAGGTTGGAGATCCTGGCGGCCACGAGCTGGAGCAGTATGACGTCCCTGTCACTCAGCTTCCTGTCCTGGGTCCACACCCGCGGCCCTTCGGGGGTCACGCGGACGTAGTCCCTGAACATCTGGACGAGGTCGTTGAGGGAGTGGTTCACGCTGATCGCCCTGGCGAGGTCCATGTTGGGGATCATCTTGGAGACGAACTCGTGCAGGGAGCGCATGACGACCTCCGGTGGGCCTGAGAACTCCGTCCTTTCTTCTCCATAGCTGACGGACACCCGAAGCTCCCTCTCGCTGGACAACCTGAGCACGAGCCTTTCTGGTCAGGTTAAAATCAGTATCGAAGGCGGACGGGCAAGAGAGCGACGGCGCCGGCGAGCATATGGGGTCGGAGCCGCGGCCCTGGAGCCCGCGCCAGCCCGTCCGCGCCGTCAGGAAGACGCTCTCCGGGGTGAACATGATGGAAGTGAAGCCGCCGTGCCAGGCGAAGGGGTCGGTCGGCGGAGCTGTCGGGACCCAACCTCCGTGCCTGACGCGTCAGCCGCCTTGTAGGGGAATCTCCCCGAGCGTCGCTGCCTCAGGACCGGTCCACGGGAGCCCCACGGCGGCTGCTGACGTGTAGACGTACTCCCCGTCCTCTGCCTTGAAGCGCCTCAGCTTCGTCGTCTTGGCCAGCCGCAGGAGGGCGACCGCCACCGACTGCTTCGGATAGTTCAGGCCGTACGACTGGAGCGCTTCGCGGACGTCCGAGAGTTTCCTCTTCTCCCTCCCCCATGGGCCTGAAAAGAACTTCCCGATCACGTCGGCGAGCGAGTCCCCCTTCTCCAGGGACACCGCCGGGAGCCCTGCAGCGCCACCCACGGCAGAGTCGCTCGGGGCGTCCTGCACCGGTTCCCTCATGTCAGGGCGCTGGTCCCTGGCCTGGGTTTGGAGCTTCGCAGCGAGCTCCGGAACGAGCTCTATCGCTTCTCTGAGCCGTTCAGGCTCAGCCTCCACCTCTGCTTCAGCCTGCCCCAGCTTTACCCTGATCTTCGCCAAAT
>JAFLZE010000015.1 GCA_029785685.1 Nitrososphaerota archaeon
GACCCAAACATGCTTGAACGGCTCCTTCCCTGTCAACTGATAGCACTTCAGCATGGTGTAGTAGAGCCAGGTCCTCACTATGTCCTTCCCCTGCACCCTGATGGTGGTCGGGTAGGTCAGGGGTACGACTTCCGCTTCAGCGAGGAGAGAATCGTGGGGGCGGGCAAGTTCCTGACGAAGCTCTGGAACACCTGTCGATTCATCAGTTCTTTCCCCATCCCCGAGAAAGCGGACCTCACTTGGACGGACAAGTGGATGCTGAATGAGTTGGGGAAGTTGACCGAGGAGTGCGTGGGCGCATACGAGCGCTTCGATGTGTTCGCTGTGTCCACGAAGGTGAGGGAATTCCTCTGGAATGTGTTCGCCTCCAACTACCTCGAAATGGCCAAGGGGAGAGCCTATGGAGACAGCGCCTCGAAGGCCGAGCAGGAAGCCGCGTGGTACACCCTGCACAGGGTGGTAAAGACCCTGCTGCTGCTCCTTGCCCCCATCACCCCCTACCTGACAGACTACGTCTGGAGGAAGTTGTATGGGACGGAGAGCATACACCTGCAGCCGTTTCCCAAGGCCGAGTGGTTCGAAGTGAGCGAGAAGGTGAGTCAGAGCATAATAGGGTTCAACGCCCAAGTCTGGAAGACCAAGAGGGACAGGGGGTTGGCTCTCAAGGATCCGATTACGGCGCGGATTCCCACCAACCTCAAGCACTTCGAGAAAGACCTAGTGAGGATGCACCATCTCACGAAATAGTTAGGGAAACGTCGAAGTCTACGACGTCGTTTGGCTTATTTTAAATATCGGGTGGCCGCCTTTGCGAAAGATGCAAAGCGTAGTGCCGATGAGCCGCTGCATCTGGTGTGATCAGAAAATCGACACTTCCGACTGGATGCAAGCAGCCTACAATACGTGCCAACGATGCCTCTGCCCACTTCCTACGGAATAGCGCCTAGGCTAAACCCGCGATACCTCGTCGTACTCTGGCTCTTCGAATCGGACCGACACCGAAGAGGCGTTTTCCTCCAAGTGGGAGATGCTAGCGGCCTTGGGGATGGCAAACACGTGTTCGGCCCTGGTGACCCAGTTGAGCATTACTTGGGCAGGGGACATCTTGTACTTCTGGAGGATTGCCTTTGGAATCGAACTGACTATGTCACCCCTGACGAGAGGGCTGTAGGCGATGAGCGAAATCCTCTCCTTGGCGCAATGGGGCAGTACGTCTGCTTCGACCCGTCTATTGCTGAGTGAATATTCGACTTGGTTTGAGACGAGTTCGTTCTTCGACAGCGCCTCGCTGGCCTCCTTCATCTGGGCTATGCTGAAGTTGCTGACCCCGATGAATCTGACGGCACCCTCCTCGACCAGACTTTCCATGGCCGCCATCGTCTCCTTGATCGGTATCTTCGGGTTGGGCCAGTGCACCTGGTAGAGGTCGAGGTACGAAGTCCTCAACCGTGCCAGGCTCCCCCTGCACGCCTTGACCACGTCGTCGTGGTGGAGGTTCTCTGGGGAGACCTTCGATGCTATGAAGACGTCCTTGCGGATGCTCTCGGCCGCGTCGGCGACCACCTCCTCCGATTTCCCATGGGCGTACATCTCCGCGGTGTCGATGAGGTTGATGCCGAGCTCTACGCCTCTCCTCAAGGCCTTCACCTGGCCTTCGCGCTCTTCCGCGCTCCGGTATGAACCGATTTTCCAGGTGCCCATGCCGATGGTGGAAACCTTCTCATGAGTCCGTCCGAGGCGGCGGTATTCCATATGGTGGTGTCTTCCGAAGGAGGTTTAAGGCGTATCACAGTCAGAAAGGTGATAAAGCGTATCAGAAACGACCTCGGTTGGGCCAGCGTAGCTCAGCCTGGTTAGAGTGTGACCGACTATAGCACCTGCCTTGTAACCCGCGAAAGAGAGCAGGGGGTCGCGAGATCGAATCTCGCCGCTGGCTCATTTCTGGAAAGCATCCCGCTTTCGCTTCGGAGTCTTCGGTGATGTAGTGATAATCCGAGGGACCCGGGCACCCACATGTGCGGCACGCCTCTCGCTGTCCCGTTTTCGGTCAGCCGTTACTTCTGCGCAGCACTTCGAATACATCCCTTACAATGGCCGAAAGGTATGGTCCATACTCTTCGTCAGCGAACTCTGTCACGTCGACCTTCCCTGTCTTCGACGCTATCCAATAGCCCAGCAGGTGGTAGCAGATGTCCTCCCTCCCGCCCACTACCCGGAAGAAGAAGTTGCTGCACGAGCAGTAGGGCCTGTCGGGTTCGATGAACTCGTCGCCCATCCTCCCGACTACCGTTAGCACCTTCCTCCCGCTCGGGGAGAAGCGGGCTTCCTTGACGCTCCCCGACACCGCGGCGTCCAACGCCCTCTCCAGCTTCGCGCCGTACTTCTCGAACTCAGGGAACTTTGATCTTAGAAGGTTCCTCTCTTCTGGCACCGTGGTCACCTGGCGGGGCGGAGGAACTGGGTGAGCGAGCTCTGACTGTCGACCGCGGAAAGACCTGATACGCGTACCCCCACCCTCCGAAAGTCCCTCGCCACCGACCTGCTTAGGTCCTCGAACAACGAAAGTGTGACGTCCCGGAGCACCGCAACGTCGTCGACCGGGGCTTCAAAGCTCCTGCTTTTCGTCTTGATCGAGAGGTCCGCCAGTATTCCTATCGCTGTCACAGTCCTGAACGCCTTGCCTGAGTCGATAAGCTTCTGGTGGACCCGTTCTATCCCTTTGGAGAGTTGGTCGAAGGCCTCCAGGGGTTCCCTGGTGTCGCGTCGGAGCGTGATGATGCGGCTGAACTGGGTTGGTTCGAGCCCGGCCACCACGGGGTCCGCGTCCGTCCCAGTGGCTGCGGCGACGAGATAGGCGCCAAACTTCCTCCCGAATGCCCTTTCGAGGTCAGCGGGCTGAGCGCCGGCGAGCTCCCCGGCGGTCCTGATTCCCATGCTGCTGAGGGTTGCAGAGGTCTTGGGGCCGATGCCATAGAGTTTGGTTACGGGGATGGAGGCGAGGAACGCCTCGGTCTCTTCTGGGACGATCACCTTCAGCCCGTCGGGCTTGGCCATGTCTGACCCCAGTTTGGCGATGATCTTGCTCCTTCCTAGCCCGACAGAGCTCGTGAGCCGCTCGCGTTCGAAGATGGCGCGTTTAATCGACTCCGCCGCCTCCACTGCCTTCGAGTAGTCTCCGCCGGTCGAAGCCGTTATGTCGAAGAAGGCCTCGTCTATGCCGGTCGGCTCCAGGACGTCAACGCGGTCCTCCAATTCTTCCATTATCCTGCCTGAGACAGCTTCGTACTTCTCGTGTTCCATCTTGATCACGGCCGCGTCCTTGCCGCCGAGCTTCTTCTTGGCCAGGGCGATGGGCATCCCCGAGTGAACTCCCAGTTCCCTCGCCTTGTAGTTGGCGGTGCTGACGACCCCGCTGTCGTCAGTCCGACCGGAGAAGACGCATACGATTACGGGCCTAGACTTTAACGAAGGTTCCTCCACTTCCTCGACTTGGGCGTAGAAGTAGTCGAGGTCGATGTGTCCGACGACCCGTGCCAAGGACCCAGGCGAAGGAGGGTTTTGCTTTAAGCTGTATGCACTAGTGGCTCGGTTCAAGGCTTCGAGGCGATGAGAACCATCCTTGACTTCGTCCAGCCCCTCACTGCCTCCCCTTCGAAGACTGCGTTGAGAAGTTCCCTGACTTCAGAACTGGTGTCCGCCCAAGCGCGCCTGATTGACCCCTCTTCCGGTCCACCGAGCCCCACAGGGTAGAGCCATTTCTCGAAGGAGATCTGCTCGTCGAGCACTTGGAAAGAGAGTATCTCAAGGCCGGCCTCGGACACCATCGACCTCCATCGGCTGGGAGTGAACGCCTCCACGTGACTGCTGTCGCGGAGCTTCTCAATCCTGTTCGAAAAGACCTCGGTCCCTTCAGGAGGCGACATGTCCACCACCCCCAGGCGCCCCCCCGGCTTCAGCACTCTCTTGGCCTCCTGGATGAAGCGTGGGACGTCGGCGAAGTGGTGGGTGGCCCTCCTCGTCGTCGTGATGTCGAAGGACCCGTCAGCAGCCTTGATGTCCAGTGCGTCCCCCACTTCAAATGTGACGTTGGTCAGGCCTTCAGATGCGGCGAGCCGCTTCGCCTCCTCGAGCATCTCGCGGGTCACGTCTATGCCTGTAACCTGCCTGACGAGTGGGGCCAGGGCAACCGCTGTGAACCCCGTCCCTGTGGCTACGTCGAGGGCCACATCGGTGGGCTTCGGGCCAAGGGCACCGACCAGGGTGGCGAGGTCCGTTCCGTGGGCGTGACTCTGGCTCTTCGAATATCCTTGCGCGTGTGACCCGAAGAAGCCCTCCACCGAGCCCTTTTCCTGTGTCATCTCATCCTTCGCAACTTGATGGGGTTTTTTAACGAAGCGGCGGCGAATGAGGCCGGTTGCCCGCAAGATATGACGTCGTGGTGGTCGGCGCCGGAATCATGGGGGTCGCTTCGGCGTACCACCTGCAGAATGAGAACCCAGGCAAGAAGATCTTGGTGGTCGACCGCTATGGGGGAGCGGGCCAGGGGAATACGGGGAGAAGCAATGCCATGTTCAGGAACACCTTCTCTTCGTCCGACAATCAAGTCCTCGCGGACAGCTCCATCGACTTCTACCTCCATGTGCAAAAAGAGCTGAAGGTGGACGTCGGCCTCCAGGAGATAGGGTACCTCTGGCTGATGAACGAAACCCAGCTCTCCAAGAGCAAGCCATTCCTCAGGCGGATGGAGGGCAATGGAATCGCGACTACTCTGTATGGGAAAGAAGACCTGAAGCGTCTCGTTCCAGGCATGGCGGCGGGCTTCGCAGACGACGAAACCAAGGTGATGGGCCTTCCTCCGGTCGACGGCGGAGTCTTCGGCCCGAAGTGCGGGAGGCTCGACCCCGACCGGCTCGTTAGGTTCTATGCCGGCGAGTTTGCTAGGGCTGGAGGAGAGTTCGCCTTCGGCTCGGAGGTGAAGAGGCTGATGGTAGGCCCGTCGGAGCCCCTGGGGATTGAAGGCGAGCCGCTCGTGTGGCAGGAGACCAGGGTCGAGGGGGTCTCCCTCGCCGGCTCCTCTCAGACGGACGTGCTCGCTGACATGGTGGTCCTTGCAGGCGGGGCGTGGTTGAACGAACTACTGGAGCCCATCGGGGTGGATGGGCACGTGAAGGCAAAGAAGAGGCAGCTCTTCAGCGTCCGTGCCGAAGGGTCGAAGCTCGAGAGACTACTCCACACCCCCGGGTTCAATCAGCTCGGGTTGCTCCCGCTCGTGATACTGCCGAAGGCGGGGGTGCACTTCAAGCCTGTGAGCGAAGAAGAGTGTTTCTGGGTGGCCTGCGAGGACGAGATGAACCGCCCCTACATCGACCTCCCTGAGCACGACCTGGACAGATATAGGGCGGAGCGCCTGTACTATGAAAGGGGGATTTACCCGGTGCTGACGTCGTACTTCCCTGCCTTCAGGGGGTCCAAGCTGAAGGCCATGTGGGCCGGGCTCTACGCCTACAACACCCTCGACAACCTGCCGTTCGCCTTCAGGACGGGGAACCTCATCGTGGTTGGAGGAGACAGCGGGAGCGGCATCATGAAGGGAGACGCCCTTGGAAGGGCTGTGGGCGCGCTCTACAGCGAAGAGGACGAGGCGGTGCTCTATGGAGGCAGAGCCTACCGGACCTCCAAGCTGGGGTTCGAGAGGAGAGATGTAGAAAGAGAGGAGTGGGTGATCTGAACGAGCAGCGGCGTGGCGGAGCTCACCGCGGGCCAGGCGTGCTCAAAGGATGAATCGATGCCGCAGGAAGAGTTCGCGTGTGACGCCCTGCACAGGATGCCGCTGTGGGCGTCTCCTTCCTGGTGGTGACGGGCTCGGCTGGGGAGGTTGGGGCTACCTTTCCCGCGGCGACCTTGTGAACGCCCTCAAGTCGAAGTTCGAAGACGAGACGGTCATAGAAAGGCCCGGATTCTCAACGGTCCCTTGAGGACTGGCTTCTGGAGGGGTCAATCCTGCTTTGGTCCACCTGCTGCCGCTGGCGGGAGTGCCTAGGTGAGCACAGAGTCGCCCTGCTTGAGCACTGCTATCACTTCGGGCCTGAGGATTTCTGTCGGGAGCTCCTTACCTTCCTGCAGGAGCTGCCTCATGTGGGTCTGGCTGACGGCGAGGTGGGCCTCTTCCCCGTGCGGGCAGGTCTTCGCTGTAGCCATGGCCTTGCATGCCTTGCAGTAGAAGGTCTCCATGTACCTGAGCGGTATGATGCCGACGTCGAACTGGTCGAATATCTTGTGACATGCGTAAGGTTCGTAGAACTTCCCGACCCCCGCCTGGTCTCTCCCGATTATGTAGTGGGTGGCACCGAAGTTCTTGCGGACGATGGCCAAGAAGAGCGCTGCCTTCGGTCCGCCGTAGCGCATCGTTATCGAGAGCGAGGAGAGCACGGCCCTGTCCTTCGGGTAGTACCCGTCCACGACCTGCCTGTAGGCCTCCATGATTACCTTCGGCTTGTAGTCCCCCTTCTTCAGCCTGCCAATGACCGGCTGTACGAGCAGACCGTCGACGTCGGAGCGCTCAAGAGAAACCTTCTGTATGTACTCGTGCGCGGTGTGCGGAGGGTTCCTGCACTGGTACGCCACGACGTTCCGCCACCCCTTGCTCTTGAACAGCTCCCTCGTCTCTTTGGGGGTCATCTCGTGGGCGACCGTGGGCAGCTCCAGTCTCCTTAGAAGGGCAACCCTGCCTGCCAGGGCCGTGTCGCCATAGCTGTTGAAGACGTCGGCGACGTTCGGATGGCTTTGGTCCGTGGTCCCGTATGCGCCCTGAGCGAACTCCTCCCTTGGGAGAGGGTAGATTTCAGAGACGTCGAGGGTCGCGAAGATAGCGTCGTTCCAGTCGAGCAGGGCCACCCGCTCGCCTTCGCGGATCTCCTTCGCCTCTTCCCCCTTCACAGCCATGACTATGGGGATGGTCCAGGGGAGGCCGTTGCGGAGCCTCCCCTCCGAGGTCACTTTGTGGAACGTCGCCGAGTCCATGAAACCTTCCAGTGGAGAGTACGCTCCGACTGAGATCTTCTCTGTGTCATAGATGAAGTCGATGAACGGTCGTATCTTTGTGAGTTCGGTGGCTTCGACGAGCTTCTGCTGCGCCTCTGTTGGCGCGACCTCCAGGTCGACTAGTCTGCCTCCATAGGGCTCTCCAGGCGAAGACATGCAGGTCAGGGCCTCAGCTGCCCACTAGCTGAATGTACGGGCGTGTGAACAGCGACCATTCGCCAGTCTTGGGATTGCGCCTGGAGTTGACGAATACGTGCCAGTTCTTCTCGTCGAGCCCAGGAAAGTCTGACCTGTAGCAGTAGCCGGGCCACCTGGTCTCCTTCCTGTGCAGCGTGTGCCTGAGGACCGCCTCCGCCGTCAGGACCCTGTGGTGGAGCTCCCACGCCCTCTGCAGCTGGTGCAGGTTCTCTGCCCCGAGGTGGGCAAGGTCCTCGTTCAGCATCCCCAGCAACTCCAGCCCCCTGTTGAGCAGCACTTCGTTGGTGGTGTAGTAGGAACCCCAGCCTCCGACATACTCGTCCATTATCTTCTCCAACCGCACGACCCCTTGGTCGGGATAAAGGTAGAACGGCGACACAGTCCCCCGCGTTATCATGTTCCTTCCGAGCCTGTAAGTCTCCATTGGCCTGAAGATTTCGTCTCTGATGGCCTCTACCCGCCCTGGCTCGATTGAGGTCTTCTTGTCTGCCACCCTCTCGGTGAGATATGCGACCGCCGCCTTGCCAGCCAGCCTCCCTTCGGTGAAGGAGCCAGAAGAAAACTTGTGGGCTGAGCCGCCGATGGTGTCACCGGCGCCGAAGAGCCCCTGGACCGTGGTCATCCGGTTGTAGCCCCAGGCGTACTCTCCGGACGAAAGGTCGGCAGGCCCGCTGGCCCAGGCGCCTGAGCAGGTGGCGTGAGAGCCCATTATGTATGGTTCAGACGGCTGAAGCTCAGAGGGCCGCTTCTTGGGGTCGATGTTCTGGGACGCCCAGACGATGGTCTGGCTCATGGTCATGTCAAGGAAGTCCTCGTGCCCCAGCTCTTCCTTCTCCCTCGTGTCCAGGACCTTCTCCGTGTGGATGAATATGGGGCTCCTCCCTGCCTTTATCTCCCTCAGCATGGCGTCGTTCCTCAGGCAGGTCGGGAAGGGCTTCGCGTCAACGTAACTCCCGTAGAGAGCTCGCTGCTCCTCTCTGTATTTCAGCTCGTAGTCTTCGCCGTAGGCGTTGGACGCGGTGGCCTTCAGCGCCAGGAACCAGGCGCCCACCGGGCCGTAGCCGTCCTTGAACCTTGTGACGACCAGCTTGTTCTCCATCTGGGTCATCTCGGCCCCAGCTTCGATGAGCAGGGCGTAGGCCGATCCTGTGCTCCAGGGGGAGTACCACGTCCTCCCGGCACCTTCGCCCACGGAGCGCGGCCTGAAGACGTGGGTCGCCCCGCCAGCCGCGACTATCACCGCCTTTGCCCGGAAGATGTAGAGGGCCCCGTCCCTGATGCCTATCCCCGCTGCCCCCGCAATCTTGTTGCTGTCTTCGGTGTCGGCGAGCAGGTGGGTGATCATCACCCTGTTGTACACTTCCGTAGCTGCCTTGGTCGCTGCCTCGGCCACAATCGGCTTGTATGACTCTCCGTGTATCAGTATCTGCCATCTCCCCTCTCGCTTGTACCGTTTGGTCTGCTCATCGTAGACTATTGGGAGCCCCCACTCCTCGAAGAGGTGGACGGTTGAGTCGACGTGCCTGGCTATGTCGAAGACGAGGTCTTCCCTGATGAGCCCCATGAGGTCGTTCCTGACGTACTTCACAAAGTCGTCTGGAGTGTTCTCGTTCCACCGCATCCCCATGTAGCAGTTGATGGCGGAGAGCCCCATGGCGACGGCGCCGCTCCTCTCAATCTGTCCCTTCTCCACGATGACGATTTTGAGATTCCTCCCCCAATACCTGGCCTCGTAGGCGGCGCCGCACCCCGCCATCCCCCCGCCGACGATCAAGACGTCGCTGTCCACGAACTTTGTCTTCATCGCTTCGCCGTCACCAGCCCTTGGTCGGTCTTGAGATATTCTGGCTCGTGGGAGAGGAATTGCGAATCGAACTGCTCCTTGGTGGGAACTTTCTGAGATTGCGGCGAAGGAATGGAGCCCCACGCCTTCGTCCGGATTGGGAACTTGAACTCGTTCTTCGACCCGTCCCTATACTTCAGCTTCCACCTCACCTCGTTCTTCTCCTCGTCCCTCAGGACGGTGAGTTTGTGGTCCAGCGGGGCGAAGTCAGCGTACCCTCTCATGTCGATGGCGTGCTGGGGGCATTCCTTCACGCATGAGTAGCACTCCCAGCAGTAGTTCGGTTCGATGTTGTACGCCTTCCTCCCGCTGAAGATGCTGTTCGAGAGGTGCATTATGTCGCTGGGGCAGATGTCTACGCACTTGCCGCAGCCGTCGCATTTGTTGGGGTCGACGTAGGTCGGCATTAGCCAGATTCACCCTCCCCGCGGTAGGTCTCGATTGGGAGGGTGGGTTCCTTGCCTACTCTCCCGTCGACCTCTTCGTGGAATATCGAAACCGGCTTCGATATCACATGAAAGAACTTTGTGAATGGAGCCGTGGCCAAGAGCGTGACGACGAAGACCATGTGCAGCCAGAAGGTCCCGGAGACCCAGCCGGACCCTGACGTGGAGTAAACGGCCTCCTGGGTGACGAAGCCCGTGACCACGGTCAGGAAGAGGGTGACCAAGAATACGTCGGAGCGGGTCAAGCGCCACAGAGGAGCCCGCTCCCGGTATCGAACATAGAACATGGCCAAGAACCCCACCACGACCAGTATCCCCCCTGCGTTTCCAAACAGCTTCACTGGGTTGGTAAGCGATAGTATGGTGTCGGTGGGATTCGTTGTGAAGGCGAGGGTCGTTGAGATCCCGAGGAAAACGAAGCCCCAGAAGAGCGCAAGGTGGGCCATCCGTTTGAGCCTGCTGCATGTACCCAGCACTTTGGTGGTGAAGACGTCCCTGAACAGGACTAGGAAAAAAGCCCTGAGGGCGATCCCCGAAGACGCCGTCCCCCCTGCGAGCCCCTCTGCGGCCAAGTGCCAGCGGTCGAAGTGGTGGAGCGAACCACCCCTGACCCTATATGTCACCCCCGCGACTATGACGACGAGGACAGCGACGCTCCCCAGGTCGATGAGCGCGTTTGACACGGGGAGGTTCATGAACGACAGAGCTACCCTTCCCTCCCGGTCGGGGTAAACGAATGCTCCATTGGCTGGCCATGCGGCGTGTGCGAAGTATTAATCGCTTCCCATCACAACGGATGATTGGAACTGCCGTCGCCCTGCTCTGCTTGCGCGGCCAGATTTGAACCCGCAGTAGAAAGCGGGTTTATCCGTCTTGGCGGCTCGGTTCCAGTTTCGCGTCCTCTCCGAAGCGAATTATCCGGCTCAGAGTTTATGACAGCCCATAGAGATGTGCGAAGGGGCATGGGGCTAGGGGTTTCTCATAGGGGAGGTCCAGTTACTGTTGCCGTAGTGCAGGAGATACTGAATTACTTCGAAGCGCGCCTTGTTGAATTGGGAGCCAAGGAAGTCCCTGGTTGGGATAACCAACCCGGTGATTTGGTCTTTTGGAGAGTGAGTGGGCAGATATCAAAGCTCGAGGTCGAATTCTTGGAGAAGCAAAGGAGAGGGGAACGCGAGTCTCCGGAAGAGGATTTGCGGCACTATAGGAATGAATTGGCGTCGGCTAACCCAAAGGCGAAGCCTGAATATGAAAAGCTGATCAGATGTGTGATGATGGTCCGAGCAAGGCCGAAGTTACTCATCCCACCCGACTTCACACCTACGAGTCAAAGGGGAATCCGAGCCAACCTAGACCCGCGTGCAGAATCACTTTCTGTTGTGTTCACCCAGAATGGTTCGAGAGACGAGTGGAGAGACTTGGGAGATTACACCAAGACCAGCCACATAGACCCCTGGCCAGGCGTACACGTCACCGTCTGCGAAATCCTGCAGAACGTCCAAAGGATTGTGAAGTCAGCTGGAGGGGACTTCGAGATTTCTGATGGATGCGAGTATTGCGACGACTATCACAATGATCTAAGACTTTCCCAAAGAAAGGTTGCGTGAAGAGTACCAAGAGATGTGAGTGGGGTCGGCCGGATTTACCCACTTCATTTTTGACGGGGGCAGAGAGGCTTTTGCGGTCTCTTTTTTGCCCAACGTCTGACCACTCGATTTCAGCATCTTTTGGTTTGTATTAAAGCGCCACACGCTGCCCGTTCATCAGAGCGCACATAGTGTGGAATGCCCTTGGCCCTGGTCGGGTAGCCGCGAACGCTGGCCAGGCGAACGCTAGGTTTGGCATTGCCACAATTCTCGTACTGAACTCCTCAATATCGTTGGCCGAGAAGATAGAAACAATATCGAACTCCCCGGTCACCTCATAAAACCCTTGGGGTTCGGATTTTTTAGTTCCTCCAGACGGAGGCCGCCGAGGGTGACTCGGCGGTGGTTCCACATAAATATGCCCCTAAGAGCCCGCGGCAGCCCAACGAGGAATGAGCGGAAACCATTTCCCATGCACCTCTGCTGAGGGGACCAGTGGTGTGCTTCACGTAATAGCTGCCACTACTTTCTGGAGTTCCTCTAAGCTACTCGCGCCTGTCTTTCCCTTGACTTCGACCAGACATCCCTCGATAAGGTCGTCCACTATAACCTGAATCACACTATCCAACGATGATCTAACCGCGGCAACTTGGTGTACGATCTCCGAATATGGCTTCCCCTCATCGAGCATCCCGGTGATTCCGTGGACGTGGCCGTGTATCCGGGCAATTCGCCTTGATACGTCCTTTCTCCTGTGGTTCGACATCCCCTCCAGGGGGATGGGATACCTGTATATACCTTCTCCTGGCCGGGCCGGGGCATAAGTGTGGCCCATGAGCCCGTGTCAGGAGTATGGTGAGGGCACCGGAACGCATGCCGGAATGGGCAACTGCGAAGTCGGAGAAGGTGGTTCCTTCTGAAGTCAGGTTCCCAACTTTACTACTCCTACCGGTGGTTCCGCAAGCACCTGTCGATCTTCCTGGCGGTGCTAGGCCCTGGAGTGATCGTCATGGTCGCGGACAACGACGCCGGGGGCATAACCACCTACATGGTCACGGGGTCGCAATTCCTTTACAGCTTCATCTGGGTGGAGATCCTTCTCGGCCCCGTCGCCTACGTCTGCCAGGAGATGACTGTCAGGCTCGGTGCCGTAACCAAGAGGGGGCACGCGGAGGCCATCTTCGACGCGTTCGGACCTCTTTGGGGGTGGTTCTCTCTCTCTGACCTGACACTGACGGATGTGTTGACCATCGTGACCGAGTTCATAGGGATGACCGCTGCGATGAGCATCTTCGGCATCCCCCCTCTTCTCACCGAGATCTTCGTAATCGCGTTCATCATGCTCATCATGATCAACGGTCGGTACTGGACATGGGAGAAGATAGTGCTGGTGCTCTGCGTCGTGAATCTCATCTACGTCCCAGCCGTCTTTCTCGTCCACCCCAACCTCTCGACGATGTTCTGGCAGGGTGTGGTCCCAGGACTACCGTTCGGGCTCACGAACCCGGTGATCTTCCTGCTGATGGCAAACGTAGGCACGACAATCGCGCCCTGGATGATCTTCTTCCAGCAGAGCTCGGTGGTTGACAAGGGACTCCGCGAAAAGGACGTCTCCTACGAGCGGGCGGACACAGCGATCGGCTCCTTCTTCACGGTCCTCGTCGCCGTCGTTCTAATCATAGTGGCGGGGGCGCTCCTCTTTGGGAAGAACGTCGACTCGGCCGCGACCGCTGCCAGACTTCTCATGCCGATCAACGCGTACGTGGGGTCGTTCGTCGCCATCGGGCTGTTCGATGCCGGCCTTTTGGGCGCAATAGCTGTCTCTCTAGCGAGCGCATGGGCCTTCGGCGAAGTCTTCGGCTGGTCTCACACCTTGAACAACAGGATAGGCCAGGCGCCTTGGTTCACTCTGTTCCGTCTCTTCGTTCTCGTAGTGGCCGCGGCGATAGTCCTGATCCCAGGAGCTCCCCTAGTCTTGATAACGTTGTTTGTCCAGGTCATCGCCGTGACGCTGCTCCCCGCTGTGCTGGTATTTCTAATACTGCTCCTGAATGAAGAAGAGCTGATGGGGCAGTTCAAGAACAGCAGAACTTGGAACGTTTTCTCCATCACGATTGTCGTCGTGCTCATCGGCCTTTCCACTCTCTATGCGATAGGGACGCTCTTCCCTGGTTTGTGAGGTGGAAAGTGACGAACCCGCTGGGCAGAGCCATCGCAAAGATCCGGGAAATCAATAGAAGATATTCCAAGCCGAGGATAAAGCTCTCAAGAGGCACGCGGATTGCCCTGTTGTCCCTGAGGCTCTATCTCCTATTCCTGATCGCTCTCTTGCTATACAGGTTGATTACCTTCTTGTGAGAGTGTATATCCATGGGTCCATCATCGCCATCGTTTGAATTGGGAGCGGCCATTCGGAGGTGGCCCTAGCTGTCCACCGAGCCTCCCCCCAGACGCGACAACAACGGCGGGAACGCCGTCGGAAACATAGAAAAGGCGAGGAGCTTCCTCGTGACCAAAATCATTGGGGCCTGGGTGCGGACAAAGTCGGGCGTCAAGCTTGGCAAGCTGAAAGACTTCGTTTTCGTTGACGACCCCAAGTACGCCGAGGTGACGACCCTGATAATCGGCAGGCCATTCGGGGACCCTTCGCTGAAGGTCCCTTGGAGCAGCGTCGTGGGCTTTGAAGCCGATGAGATCGTAGTGCGGGATGCCCCCGATGGGGGGTACGCCGAGGTAGGGCCAGAAGAGGATCTGCTCCTCCTGAAGGACAAGCTTCTCGATAAGAAGATACTGGACACCGAGGGCCTCGCTGTGGAAGTCGTGTACGACCTCCAACTCTTGCTGGTCGAGAACAAGCTGTTCATGGTGGCAGCAGACGTGAGCGGTCGCGCTCGCATGAGACGACTCGGCCTGGGCAGGTTGGGCGGGGGCGCCCGTAAGAGAGGCGAGGTGGAAGACTTCATACCCTGGAAGTATGTACAGCCGCTCGAAGCTCTGACTCCCACCAAGGGCTTCGTCAAACTCACCGTGGCTAGGGACAGGCTCAGAGAGATACATCCAGAGGACGTCGCAGACATTCTGGAAGAGTTGGACAGAGACCAGAGGATCCATGTATTCGACGCCCTTGACAGCAAGGCAGCTGCTGGCGCCCTGGAGGCGGCAGAACCCCGAGTCCAGAGAGAAATCCTGGCCGACACAAACATGGAAAGAATTGCCCAGATTTTCGCCCATCTATCTGCGGTCGAAATCGCCGAGATAATCTCGGTCCTGCCGAGGAGCGACGCCGTTGAGTTCATGAAGACCCTGAGCCCCGACCGGGTGGTGCGGGTCAGGGAACTCATCACCCAGCACGAGGTCTCCGCCTCGGTGCTCGCCACCCGACACTTCCTTGGGTTCCCAGGCGACCTGACCGTGGAGGACGCATTCGTGAGGTTCAGGAAGGAGGCGCCCAGCTCCCTGGTCAACATGTACATCTACATCGTCGACGACGAGAAACACCTGAAGGGGGTCATCGACATCAACGAGCTGGTCCAGGCGCCGCCCAACAGCAAGCTTGAGGACTTCATGGTCAGGGAGGTCGTCATGGTCGCTCCATCTACGAGTCGGGGGGGGCTGGAAGCGCTCTTCAAGCGCTACAGGTTCAGAGCAATTCCGGTCGTTGACGACGAAGGGAAGTTGATGGGCGTTGTTAGGGAAAAGGACGCCTTCTCGACAGGGGACGAGATACGCCTGGCGAGGTAGGATGTTGTGCCGTCACATCATAAGCCCCGAGAAATGCCGAGGCCTTCACTCGTGCCTGCCCCCGTCGGGCCAGAGGTGTGCTCGGCCTACTCGAGATTGTGGACCAGAACGGCTGAAAAGCCAGCGTTCGTAAGCTTGCTAACGGGCTTAGAGCTGACCTCGCCGTCTTGCCTTCTATCCTCGGAGCCGCGAAAATACTCGGCCTTATCGCGAGATTGGAAGGGAAGATTCTGCTGACGGTTCTGGGACCAGGATGCTCAGGGCCTCAGACCGCAGGTTCAGGTTGCTAAGAGATGCTCTCGCCGACTTGGAGCCTTTCAAGACCGTGCTGGAGCTCGCGTCGAGGCACGGAAAAGCGGCCTCGAGACAGGTGGCCAAGGCGCTCCGCGATGAGGTGTCGAATGGGACTTCCGTCCCGAGGTGATCCAGGCGATTGTCGATGGCTTGATGCTCTACTGGTCGATTCTTGCCGGTCTGTTCACGGACGAGCGACAAATCTTCATCAAATCTGTCTAGACGCATGCCGAGTGTTGCCCGGGAGGTGGGGTTTCCACTCGGCACTTTTCAACTTAAGTTCACGTATGAAAGGGTCAAACTTTCTCCGCGTTGGACCCATGGCCGATCATCTGCTGGTCGTCAAACGTCCGCCCCCCCTCCCGCGAAATGGATCGTCTGGCTCTGGGCTTGTGATGTTCAATGTCGTATGAGGTTGAGAAGAATTGGTGGGGCAGAGGCCCGGAATTGGATTTGAAATAGCTGGGGCAACAGCGACTGAACCCGTGAATTAGGATGGGGTCGGCCGGATTTGAACCAGCGATCTCAAGCGGTCTCGAGACAGGCTCCCGAAGCGACCTGCTCTTCCCGAGGCTTGAAGCCTAGACCAGACTAGCCGACGACCCCTAGCAGGCGCCCGCCCAGGCTCTGCTTATATCCTGTCGGGAGACTCCGGCCGGTCAATAACTACTCTCGCGCTCGTCACGCCGGGTCGGAGGCGGACTGCGTGGCGTGCTGCGGCTGCTGCGATGGTTGCTGCGAAGAGAAGTGGGGGACGGCGCAGGGGAGCCTTTATAGGTTGAAAGAGGGGCCTGAGCACTGATGTCCGAAGAGAGGAAGACGGTCATCGTCGGCCAGAGCAAGCCCCTCCTGAACTATGTGACGGCCTGCATCACGATGTTCAACGGCGGCGCAAAGCAGGTTGTGCTCAGAGCCCGTGGAGAGGCCATCAACATGTCAGTGGAGGTGGCCCAGGTCTTGAGGAAGCGCTTCATGAGCAATGTCGAAATCTCGAACATCACCATCGACGGTGAGAGCGTCACCTCGAGAGATGGAAGGCAGCTCAACCTTCCGGTCCTTGAGATAGAGCTCTCGATTCCCGTGGCGACAGTTTCGCGCTGAGAATCGCGCCTTCGCAGCCAGGTTTGGGTAAAGGATTTTAGCCTAACCCTGCGGGCAGAGCTTAGGTTTCTATGAATTCGAGGAAATTCGCGAAGGTCCAGGGCAAGCTCCCGGGGCCAAAGGCCAGCGCTGCGGTGAAGAGTACCGCCAAGTATGTTTCGCCGTCTATCTCCCGCTTCTATCCCCTCGTGGTAGAATCTGCCCATGGGTCGCTCGTGAAGGACGTCGATGGGAACCAGTTCATCGACTTCGCTGCTGGGATCGCCGTGCTAAGCACCGGGTCCACCCACCCAAAGGTCGTCGAGGCCGTCAAGCGTCAGGCCGAGAAGTTCATCCACTTCTCATACACCGACTTCTACTACGACAACCTGATCCAGCTCTCTGAGAGGCTGCTGCCCCTCATCCCGGGCGACGGCAAGAAGATGGTGTACTACGGCAACAGCGGGGCCGAGGCTATCGAGGCAGCGATGAAGTTGACGAGGAACCACACCAAGCGCCCGCTGTTTCTGGCACATTCGGGGGCGTTCCATGGGAGAACCATGGGGGCCCTAAGTCTGACGGCGAGCAAGCCCATGCAGAGGAAGGGGGCGCTCCCTCTGATCCCCGACGTGGTCCACTTCCCGTATCCTTACTGCTATCGTTGCCCCTGGAAGCAGACGTTCCCTGAGTGCGATTACTACTGTGTGGACTACTTCAAGGACCAGTACCTCGACAAGTTCGTCCCCGTCGGCGACGTCGCTTCCTACTTCTTCGAGCCGATACAGGGCGAGGGCGGCTATGTCCCCGCTCCTCCGGAGTACTTCAAGAAGATGGAGTTCCTCCGAAAGGAGGGCGTCCTCTTCGTCTGCGACGAGATCCAGACCGGCGTTGGGAGGACTGGCAAGTTCCTCGGGATAGAGGATTATGGGATAGTCCCCGACGTCGTCACCATCGCTAAGGGCATCGCCTCCGGTTTGCCGCTTAGCGCGACCATCGCCAAGGCCGAAATCATGGAGAGCTGGAAGCCGGGACAGCACGCCTCGACCTTCGGAGCCAACCCCGTAGCCGTGGAGGCTGCGCTGGCTACCCTCGATGTCATAGAGTCCGAAAAGCTGCTGGAGAACGCCCGTAGGCTCGGAGACAAGGCGAAGAAGAGATTCCTCGAGATGAAGGCGAAGTATGAGATAGTGGGCGATGTGAGGGGCAAGGGACTCTTCGTGGGGGTCGAGATCGTCAAAGACAAGAAGACCAAGGCGAGGGGCGACGAAGAGGCAGCCAGAGTCGTCGACTATTGCTTCCATCATGGCGTCCTGGTCATATTCGCGGGGCACAACACGCTCCGCTTCATACCCCCGCTGAACGTCACCGAAGACGTCATGGACGAGGGCATAGACATCATGGAAGAAGGAATCGCAGTCGTTAATTCAGCCACCACCAAAGTCTAGATATGTACGACTTCGAGACACTCGTCGGAGAGCTGCTCCAGCAGAAGCCGGAGCTGAACAGGGATGAGCTCATGCGCCGGGTGGAGGACAAGAAGCGGACCGTGGGGGCGGGCTATCTCACCGACCAGGGGGCCCTCTTCCTTGTGGCTGGGGAGCTGGGTGCGTCGCTCCGGAAGGAGAGCGCGTCTTCGGACCTCGCTATCAAAGACCTGTACATAGGGGCCAACGACGTCACCGTCGTCGCCAGGGTATTGGCGGTCTATCCCGAATCCATCTTCAACAAGAAGGACGGCGGCCAGGGGAGGTACCGGCGGTTCGTCCTGTTCGACGGGAAGAGCTCTGTGAAGATGACCGCGTGGGAGGAGGCGCTCGGGGAAATCGGAAAGCTCGGTCTCGAGCTCGACTCCCCGGTGAGGGTTCGGGGAGCATACGTCAAACAGGGCCTGGATGGGAAACCGAACCTCAACCTGGGGAAGAGGGGCACGATGGAGCGCCTGGACGACGAGAAGGTCCTTGCGAGGCTTCAGTCGATATCGGCCGTGGCCCAGAAGCTCCCGAGCCTAACGAAGGAAGAGCCGTTCGAAGCCATAGAGGGGGTGGTCAGCTCTGAGCCTCGCTATAGCGAGTTCGTACGATCAGACGGCTCGGCGGGGTCTTTGTTCCAGTTCGGCGTGGCCGACGACGGCGGAAAAGAGGTCCGGGTTGTCGTCTGGAGCCCTGCTTCCCGCCCGGACCTCAGGCGAGGCGAGAAGGTGCGGGTCACGAATGTGAGGGCGAGGCGGTCTAACAACGGAGGATTCGAGATCCATGGCGACGCCGGCAGCGCCATATTAGTGGGCGAGCCCGCCGCGAAAAGCGCTCTTAGGGTGGCCTCGACGAGCTCGACCCAGTCTGCCAAGCTTGTCCTTGGCGTGGGGAAGGACAAGAAGGTAAGGTTCCTCGAGGTTGGGGTGGGCCTCGAGGCGCCTGCGCGGGGCGAATTGGTCGAGGTGCTCCCTGACGAGGTGGCAGAGGGGGTTATGCGCTGCAGGGGCGCGGGCTCCCTTCGGATTCTGGTAGACGACGCGTTCCCGGGGCTGGATGCGCTCATGACGAAGCTCCAAGAGGTGAAGGAGGAGGACTCGCAGATAATGGTCGAGGTCATCGCCCTGTCCCATGGGACCGTGGACGACGTCCAGCTGAAGGATGGGACGACGGCGAAGAAAGGAGAGTTGGTCATAGGAGACGACACGGGGGACATCAAACTCGTCGCCTGGAGAGACCTATCTGGGAGGCTTTCGGGCATCCAGCCCGGAGAGAGGCTCAGGTTGGTGGGGGTGTCGATAAAGTCCACGAAGACGGGAGGCCGGGTTCTGCAGCTATCAGCCTTCAGTGTGGTAGAGAGGATCCGAGAGCGGAGCTAGGCCTTCGAGCGTCTCAGGGCCTCGTACTCATAGACGAACACCAGCACGAGGGCTATGACAAAGAGGGCGATCATCGCCGTGCTGATGAAGTTGTAGTAGCTGGTGATGCTGAGGAACGGGAACAACTTACAGATGGCGACTCCGGCGTCCGATATTAAGCGTTGCTGGGAAGCAAGAAGGACGGCCGTGGTTTCATGATGAGGCTTTTATCCCCAAGCCATGACGGCGTGCCCAGTGCCGAGGTGGCCTAGCCTAGTTATGGCACCAGGCTACACCCGACGGGGTGAAACTCATAATCCTGGGCTGGGAAGAGTGATCTGGGGGTCGAGGGTGCGAATCCCTCCCTCGGCACTATCTCTGGGAAAACACTGAGAGCCACGGGTGGGATTCGGACCCACGACATCCACCTGTTTGGGTTCGCCTTACCAAGGTGGCGCTCTAGCCACTGAGCCACCGTGGCACTCGGGCCGGCACCGACTGAACTTGATTCTTAACCTTTCGAAGACAGAAGCGCGAAAGGCTGGCCGCTCCTCGTCTCTGTGCTGTCGCAGCCGACGCGCTGTGACCCAGGCCCCTTCCCGTCGACGAAGGACCCTGCGGCCTTCTCGGCCCCGGAAGCGTGTGGGGGCAGGACGGGCGTCGTCGGAGTGAGTCGCGGTTACCCTTGGCCGCTGGCGCGGCCTGAGGGCGACCGTCGTGCTTCCTTTCAGAGGCCCACGAAGTCGATAGGGGGCGGCCTCTGGTCTCGTGTCGTTTGAGGCCCCGAGGGGACGCCTATGGCCACGAGGTGTGGGACTTCCATATGAAGGGAGAAGGCTACGAAGTCATAGAGCGCGAAGACGGGCTCGTCGACCCGTCGGAGGTGGCGCCCGAGGTCTACTTCGCCCAGTTCGAGGAGTGGCCCGAAGCGGAGAGGAAAGGAATCGCCTATGTGAGGGGGAGGGTACTCGACGTCGGGCGCGGGGCAGGTAGGGTCTGCCTATACCTTCAGAGCCGCAAGAACCTGGAGGTAGTCGGCGTCGACAACTCGCCGCTCGCCCTCAAGGTGGCGAAGGCCAGGGGCGTCAGGAAGACCAGGCTGCTCGCCTTCAAGGACGTCGACTTCGCGCCTCGGTCCTTCGACACGGTGGTGATGTACGGCAACAACTTCGGCCTGTTCGCGAACAGGCGGCAGGCGAAGCGCCTCCTCAGGAAGCTCCATGCCATGACCACGGCCGCCGGGAGGATAGTGTGCTCCAGCGTCCCCCCACAGGACGGACGGCCCGGACCACCTGCGCTACCAGAGATGGAATAGGGCCCGCGGGAGGATGCCTGGACAGGTGAGGATTAGAGCGAGATATCGGGCCTTTGTCGGAGAGTGGTTCGGCTACCTCTGGTCTCGCCGGAGGAGATGAAGGGAATCGTCGTTGGGATGGGGTGGCGCGTCGGCCGCGTCATACTCTCGAAGGAGGGTCCGCTATACGTAGGGGTCCTGCAGAAGGAAGCCGGGCGGCCTACCTCTCGGCGACCTGGGCCGGCTTGAGGTACACCCGGCGGTACACCCAGGAGTTCCCGAAGCGCTCCCTCTTGATGTGTTGCCTGTCTGCCAGGCGGGCCAGGTACGTCGAGATGGTGCTCAGCTTCACCGGCTGATCATACCTCTCCTCGAACTCCCGAGCCACGTCCGACGACGAGAAGTCGCCAGCCGCGAACGTCGTTTCCAGTAGCGTCTGTACCTTGCCGAAGAAGGTCCCCTCGTCCGGCGCCCGGTGGGCGGGCTCCATGGGGACGTCCATGACTTCGAGCATTTCCATGGCCTTCATCAGCTTGTCCCTGGAGACCGAACCCTCCAGCGCGAGCGTGTACTTCGTCCCTTCGTCGTCCTCCAGCTCAATCTTGATCCGTTTCCGCAATGCTTTGCCCTGCCGGTGCCTCAGGCCCCGATTTAGCGGTGGCAGGTGTGAACTTGTGAACCTGCCTGTCAGTTAGTTGGACGGCGTATTGATAGCAGGGAGAAAGTTCACTGGGGTTCACTGGGGCCTTCGCCAGGATGGGCTTGGAGCGGCTCCAATGGAAACAAAGGGGTCAGATTCTGGCTATTCACAGGTTCTGGGTCTGGACAGGCTCCAGTGGAAATAGTGGGGTCCCTGCAGGGCCTTCCCAAGACGGCGTTCACCGGTGTTCACTATCGATCCCCCACCCCACCGTTTCCAGTGGAGCCTATCTCCCGAACAAACAAGCACGCCGCGGTGTCGTCTACACACCAGTAGCTGCCATGTCTAGACCCCAAGGTATATCCAGTCAAGACCGCTAACCGAGTACGGGCCCCTTTACTTACGTAAGATTGACTTCTTCTATTGGGCTCCTTTAGAGTGGAAACAAGCGAAGGGTTGGGGAGGGGGTGCGTAGGCCTGCCTACCAGACTAGGGTGGAGGGGGTGGGGGGTTGTCTGCAAGCCGGCGACGGCCTTCATCGGTCAGCTGGTAGACGAAGGGCTTGGACGAGTCGTCCCTCTTTACAAGGCCCAGCTCGAACAGCTGTTTCATCAGACGGGCAGTGTGCTCCCTGGACTTCTGGAGGACATCGGTGAGCTGGCGGGTGTCCCTGGGGCTCCCGCCCAGGATCCTCAAGGCAGCAAGCTGGGTCTCGTCCAAAGCGAGCTCCACCCCGGGAGCGCCGACCACCGGTTCAGGCTCTCCTGATGCCTGCGTTGTCTGTGATGCCTGTGACTCTGAGCGTGACTTTGGTTGTTCCTGCTGTTGCGTGGTGGGTGCGGGCTCGGTCACAACCGTGGAATTCGCCTGCACAGAGGATTGAGGAGGGACCTTCGGCGGAGGCGAGGCAACACGGGGGGTGGGCGGAACCAAAGCCGACGACGTTACTCTGGCCTGAATGACCTCCACCCTGCCCATGACGTCCAGAATGCGCTCGTCCTGCTTCTTGAGACGCTGTTCCAGCGAGGACCAAAGATCATGACCGAGGTCGTTCGACGCGTTGATTCTTTGGGAAATCTGCCTATACCTCAGCAGCAACGCGAAGGAAAGGGCGACAAAGAAGAAGGACGCAGTCAGAAGAGCGTAGGTAGAAAGCGTGTCCATCTGTGACTTCGTGATGTTTGGTTGTGATATAAGCGTGATGTTTCCAGCGCAGAAGCTGTTCTTTGTGACCTCACTAAGCCGCCCCCACACATTTGACCCAGGCCATCCCCGCACCAAAGCCCAAGACGGCGTTCGGGGAGTCGAAACTCCAACATCGACGTTGCCGGCAGCCGACAAACCCTCTCATATCGTTCTCAAGGCGGGAAGAGGACCCGCTTAGGAGGACTCGCACGAGCAGGAGGCGCGCTTCAAGGAGAAACAAAGGGCCCCAACACACCCCTGATCAAACAAATCCACGCCCGACGCAAGGGTGGGTCGTGATTTATCACACCACTCACATCACAATTCTCTTGACCAATTCACGCAACACCCCCGCAAGTCTGGCTGTTTCTTCTTCTGACAGCGTTCTCACCCCACTGCCAGCTACGTCAAGCAGTCGCCGTACATCGTCGGGCTTGACAACTCCAAGCCAGACTCCAATTAGAAGGGTAACAACCGAACTCTTAACGTTCTCCCTGGCCTGCTGGACCGTTCGAAAGTACGAGCCAATGGTAAGCGGCCCGCTCGCCCCCTTCGTGCGACCCTGGGAAGCCTTCGAGGCAGCCTCCACATACTTCATTTCACCATGGGCCACCCGCACATACAACCGCAGGACCTCGAGTTGCCTGGGCGTTAACGTGGACTGTTCGACCAACGACTCTGGTAGGCTCAAGTCCCATCCACGTTTTACAGGTTTGTATTAAACCAACACAGCGCTGGTTTTCCGAAACTTCTAACAAACCACTGGCATTAATGTATGACCCACACCTAAGCCACGGCTAAACTGAAATAAACACCAATCGGCCCCGAACACCACGACATGCTACCTTATCTACTCGAAATAACAGACGGATGGGTGAGCAAGGTTGGGTAGAAGACGCAAGAAGACCCTCCGAATGGTCCACAAAACCCTCCCGAAAGTATTCGCCTGCCCCAAATGCGGTCTGATTTCCATCCGCATCACATCTGAGCAGGACGAGCCATCACAGGATTTCGTGTTCCGCGTCACATGTGGCAACCCCAACTGTCCTCTCCACGCAGGCCGGGAACTGAGATACTCAACAAAGAGGGCCGACATAGACGTCTACAACACATTCGTCGACGACTATGCCAAAGCCGGGGTCTGACTTGTTCGAGCTGGGCCCGGTAGAGAGACGCCTTACCGATGAGACGAAGAAGCACCCTATCTGCGCAGCGCTGATTGACCCAGAGGACTTCGATCCGAAACAGGCGGCCGAGACCGCCAGGAAGTCAATCAAGGCTGGGGTTTCTTTGATTCTGGTGGGCGGGTCCACCCTGGCGAGCCAAGGAAGGCTGGATGACGTGGTAAAGGAGATTAAGAGTCACATGCAACGTGACAAGTCACAAGTTCCCATCGTGCTTTTCCCAGGAAACATCACAGGAGTATCACGTTTCGCAGACGCCATTCTGTTTAGTTCTCTCCTTAATTCGACCAACCCATACTTCATCATAGGGGCCCAGGCATTGGGTGCCGTCGAGGTGTACAAGAGCAAGATCGAAAGCATCCCGATGGCCTACCTGGTGTTCGGCAACAACAGCACCACCAGCTTCATCGGCCAAGTCAACCCCATACCCGCATCGAAGCCGAACCTCGCCGTGATCTACGCGCTGGCGGCCAAATATCTCGGGATGAGGACCTTGTATTTGGAGGCGGGGAGCGGCTCGGGCGAACCTATCTCCCAGGAAACGATCCAGGCGGTGAAGAACGTGTACGACGGGCTGTTGATCGTCGGCGGGGGAATCACAGGTCCGGACGCCGCTTCCAAGGCAGCGAAGGCAGGAGCCGACGTGCTCGTCATAGGAAACCTCCTACAGTCGTCCGGCTTCGAGGGGAAGCTGAAGCAAATCGTGGCTGCGGCCGGGCCTTAGTGTTCTCGAAGCGGGGCGGTAGGAGCGGGCGGCGCTCCCCACCACTGGAGAACCTATTGAAGGAATCGTGGTCGTACAGCGTGGTCGTCCTCTGGATGACAGCGTTCAATCGGCAAACTCGGTCGCCAGATGCGGATTTAACTTACTGCCGCTCCTCTATCGAGACACGCGCCCCACAAACATGGCGATAAGGTGGAGGAGACAGCGGAAAGAATCACCAAGACGCTCAAAGAGGCGCGAGACGAAGAATCTAGGGCTACTTACATTCTCGTCAAGACCAAAGCCGTCAAAGGCCTCTCTGCAGGTCTGGGAGACGCCATCGACGAAATGGCAGACGGCGAGGCTAAAGAGATCCTGCTCCATGTTAAGGGCGGGTTGGACTGGATGTGGAGAAGGAATCCTTTCCCATCGAC
>JAFLZE010000160.1 GCA_029785685.1 Nitrososphaerota archaeon
GGGTCGCACCAAGTGAAAATATTGAATACACCTACGAATGTGTATTTGAGAAAATTTAGCTCAGGACTTCTCATGGCCCTGCTCGCGGTCTCAGGAATGCTATTCCTTGTGCCGCTTGCAGCGCCAACAGTAGCATCTGGCACAAGCAGTCCAACCATCTCCGTCTCTCCTAACGTCGCTGTCCCAGCCGTGTTGCTGGGGGTGAAGCTCACTGTGAACGATCCGCCGCTCCCTGTCATACCCGATGATGCGGAGAACGTCCCTGATGTCGACGCAAGCGACACTGGGATACCAGCGTCATCTGCGTTGCTCAGCGCGACGCTTAGCGACAGCGGGGCTGAACCCGCCACGAAGTTGGTCACGCTGGATGGGGTGAAGGACACGGTGGTGCCCGTCTCGATTTCATAGACGGCCGTACTGGGGCCGGTGCTGAAAGCCGAAGACGAGGCGAACTGGACTGTGCTGCCCAGTGCGGCCTTTGCCGGATACGAGCTCACTGCTGGCGCCTGAAGGCTGACGCCCGTGACGGCTACGCTGCCGCCGGGGGCTAGGTCGCCGTTGACGCACTGCAGTGATCCGCCGGTAAGGACGGAGCAAGTGAATGTGCTCGCCGAGGGTGACGAACCTGACATCACCCAAGAGCTGCTCGTCGGGAAGATGGTGAAGCCTGTTATGGCGTAGCTGTTGCTGCTCGGGTTAGCGATCGATACGGTGAGCCCGCTCGTCGCGGTCCCGAAGAACACGTTGGGGGCAAGTGAGATGGTCGGACTAGCTGTTCCTGAAGCGATTGTCGGCGCTGCGAGCGGCACAAGGAATAGCATCCCTGAGACCGCGAGCAGTGCCATGAGAAGTCCTGAGCTAAATTTTCTCAAATACACATTCGTAGGTGTATTCAATATTTTCAGGCGTTGCGGCTTGAAAAGTATATTTAAACGTCGTGGACGAATTGTCCACTTTCGTGACAAGTTCGGCCGCATTGGCGCAGATTTCATAGTGAAATCGCGCGTTCCGTCTCGGAATTGAGGTCGATTGCGATACACGCGTCGATTCAGGGCTGAACGCGACCACAGAGTGCACAATGCTCGGCGGGGGCCCACCATCGACTGAACTCGACCTCGGGGAGCCAACCGGCTGGGCCTGAAGGCCGGTCAGACGCACTTGATGGTACCGCTATAGCCTGTGTTCAATATGGCGAAGGTTACTGTGCCCTGAGTGTCGAACACCCTGGTATAGTTCTGGGAGGGGCTGAGTGGGACTCTCCCGACGCCGCTCACTTCGAGGACCTCAACTGTGTCGCCCTGGTTTATCCAAACCACGGGTGTGACACCGTGCTCGGCGGTGAGTTCTGTTGTGTTGAATCCACTGGCTGTGACAGAGATGGCCCTTACTATGGGCACATAGGTCCCGATAACGTAGGCGGTCTTACCGCCGAGCAGGCTGACCGAGCGGTTGGCTGGCGCGATGTACCAGGACTCGTTCCCGAAAGCCACGCTGTACTCCCCCTGAGGAAGCGAGAGGTTGAACGGCGTGACCTCCGTCCTCGCGCCCACTGTCGCCTGGACCTTCAGCTGGATCGGAGGGGAAAAGCGCCCTGAGCTCACCGCCTCGACTGTCAGAGTCCCGTTGTGGGCAGACAACGTGCTGGCCAACCCCAATATCACAAGCGCTACGATCACGACCACGGGGATGGCAAATAGTATTCTCCCGACTGTGCTCGAAACCTTTCTGCGTTTCACGGCGGCTGAGCCCGGGGGTCTTCGCGTAGTAATAAATCGTGCTCGGAGCCTCCCCGAACGTACCCTTACTGATATCTCCGGACGCCGCGTAGGGACACTCCCTCTCGGCCAGAATCGATGCTCTCAGAGTATCTTCCGATTCCTGTGAGAGTGAATCGAGCTGCGCGGCGTGGAGGACATGGTCGTTCGTGCAAAAGTTAACTAAAGTCGCCGGCCCGCTCTGCGCCTTCAGATGCTTCCGACCGACCCCATCGGGTTCGACCTTGGCTACGTCCTCTATGTGGCGGCCGTTTTCATCCCCGGAGTAGGCTTCGGTGAACTCTTCGGGGCGTGGAAGAAGAGCGACGGCGTCGCGGAGAAGCTCGGGTTCGCCCTGGGGCTGGGCCTCGCAGTAGACACCCTGGTCCTGGTCGTCAGGATGTCAGGGCTCTCTGTAGGTGGGATCGTCCTTTCTGGGCTTGATCTGAACACGGTGTACTTCCTCATCGCAGTCGGCCTGCTCGCACTCGCGACATCCCTTGCGACCAAGAAGGCAGTTGCCCTGTTGTCCCGGCCTACCAGGGAGGATGCTGTGATACTCCTCATCATCTTGATTCAGGCGGGGCTGGTATACCTGTTTTTCACGAAGTACCCTGTCTTTCCCACCTACCCGAGCCAAGATTTCAGGAACCACGCTGAAGAGGCACAGGCCCTGATCACGGGGAACCTCAAGATGCTCCCCGGAGGGCTGCTGTACTACGCGGCGCAGGGTCAGATCGCGCTTGCGCTGCTTTGCGTTGGCGGGTTTTCCATCCTGACAGCAGAGACCACGATGGCCATCTTGGCCGTCTTCTCTCCCCTCATATTCTACCTCGCTTCGTCGAAGCTGTTCGCAGACAAGATGACTTCCATCATAATCACCGCGATCTACGCCCTGACCGGGACGGTCTGGTATGTCACGGTCTTTGACGCCGGGCTGTACCCAAACTTCTTTGGGATCTTGGCGTCTCTCTTCATGCTAGTGGCCTTCGTGGATGTCGTCCGCAAGGAGGCTGGCGCCTTGGATTGGGTCGTCTTCTCCCTTGCCATGGTCCTGTTCTACATGGCGCACTACTCTGATGTCGCGCTTTTGCCTGTGTTCCTGATTCTGCCGCTCTATCAGCTAGTGAAGGATCGGAGCCAGTTCAGGCGGTACATGCTGCCGGCCATCGTTTTGGTTGCCCCGGCAGCGATAGCGGCGCTACTTCTACCTGGACTCTATCCGTACATCCTGGCCCTTGTCGAGAACGGGCGCGGGAACTTCGTCTCCCATTCCACGCTGAGTGCTCTGCTGAGCGGAGTTCCGGTCCTCAGCTACATGGCCGGGGAGGTGAATGACGACATCGAGTTCCTTATCCTGATGGCGCTGACAGTCGTCTACGTCATAAAACTGAGAGGCGGGAACGCGCTGATGTTGTTCCCACTGGCCTGGTTCCTCATCTTGATTGCGGTGCCAGCGAACTCGAACTCGTGGCGGTTCGCCTTCGAAGGGGTCATCCCGTTGACCTTCATGGCGGGATACGCCGTCCGCGCCCTTACCTTCGAGAAGAGGAGCTCGGGGACCAAGAGGCTTCGGAGGAATATCTCCAAGCGTTGGAGGGTCGCGATAATCCTCATCCTCCTCCTCACACCCATCATTGTAGGTTCGTGGACCACGGAGATAGTCAGCGATGCGACCACGAACACTACGGTGGTCAGCCGGGGAGAGTATGCCTTGTACAACGCGACGTACTGGATGTCGCAGAGCACGCCTCAGAACGCCACTTTCCTGTCCTTGACAGACTGGCGGCCATCGTATCTCAACAGCACGATAGGGCGGACTTCGTTCCTCATGTTCTTCTCCCAGCCTGAGCC
>JAFLZE010000161.1 GCA_029785685.1 Nitrososphaerota archaeon
TCTGCGATGTCTATGGGCAGGAGGACGAACAGCTTCACCAAGACGAGGGATAGGCCGAAGGCGCCGCCTGTCATGAAGAGGCGGCGATTGCGGACCTTCTTCTCGGTCCTCACGCATCTCCCCTGCGGACTGGCGCTATATGAGCAGGCTACGCTGACCTGCCGGTCTACCGCATTCCATGGGTCCCGCGTCCTTCGACCGCCTACGTCCGGTCGATGAGCGTTTGGGGTCGGTGTGGGGACGCGAGCCTGGTCTTCGCCTGCACGGTCAGCTGTCCTGGCTCGCGAAGGCTTGCGCGCTCAGCCTCGAGACGTCTGAGTCGGTCTTGGCTTCGCCCGTCGATGTTGCCGGAGAAAATGGAGGACCTGCGGGAGGGCTCTGCCTGCAGACTTGCCGTTCGGTGAGCCGCCCCGCGAGCGCCGGTGCCTGACCTCTGCCCATAACCGCGAGTGGAATCGCCCGACCTGGCCGAGGCGAGGCTGCCCCGAGTCCTTTGATGAAGCCCCGAAGCGTTGCCCGACCACGGCCGCCCTCAAAGACCAAGCCTTGATACGCTTCTCACAAGCGCGCGACACGCCTCGACCCCCTTCTCTGTAATCTCGACGGTCTGCCTCGGGGGGCCCCTTGCTCCCAGGGATTTCGCCCGGCTTACCCTGACATAGCCAAAGCTTTCGAGCTTGTTCAGGTGGTTTTCCAGGCTTCCCTTCCCCAGCCCGGTCAGCGTCCTGAGCTGCACCGCGCTCATCCTCCGAGCCAACGCAAGGAGCACTAGTATCATGATTCGGGTGGACGACTTGAACGTCGGACCGGCGAGCTGCTCGTTCAGTGCCTGGACTGCTTGATCAGTGGCGATTCTATCGACCGCCTTCCTGGAGTCGTCTTCTTCACTCAAGCCCTGTGGGCTCCTCCTCGATCTCTGGAATGGGCCTCGTCCGAGCGTAGACCCCGGAGAAGATCCAGACGGCGATGGTCGCTCCCCAGATCACCGCGTACGGTCCTGTGCTAGAGACGAACGGGAGCAGAGCTAGCGAGGCGATACTGCTCAGCGAGAGTGACCCGATAGCGATGACCGCCTCCTCGGGGATCTTCCTCGAAAAGGAGAGTCTCAGCGCGTAAAGGAGGTATGCCGCGACTGCAAGGTGCAGCAAGAGCACCATCGAAGGGACCAGTGCTCTCGCAAGCACGAGGGTCAATATCGCCACCGCGTTGGCGGCGACCCACATCGCTACGATGAAGCGATACCCGAGTGGTGTTGACCACGCTCTGTCGCCTTCGGGGTGGATTGTCTCAGCTGCGTTGCGGACTCGTTTGAAAGCCCAGAGGATGGCAATCACGCCGAAACCGCTGCCGGTCATATTCAGGCCTATCGAGTTCGCGACTCCCAGTGATTCGATCGAGTCGATGATCGGCGTCCCAAATATCGAGAGCAGCATCGAGAGCGAGAGCGCAATGTAGAGCACGCCCCAGGCCCGGCGCAGCAGGTGCTCGTTCAGGAGTATGGCTTGCTTGACCGCGTACCTGGTCTTGTCGCCCGGCGTATCGGGCAATCCATATTCCATCATCTTCGGCCCTATCCCGTGTTGGAGAGATTGCGACCTCACGCCTATAAAAAATCGTGATACGTACAATTCTTGTACGTTTCAGACCCTATTTTAGGAGGATTGCTCGATCGCCGCCTTCAGCTTGAACAAACCGATAGTCATCATCGGCGGAGTCGCCCTCGTCATCGGGGTCGTTCTCATCGCGGTCGGGGCGGTCGGTGTTCTTCGAGGCCTTACCGTCATCACCGCCTTCAGCGAGCCGCACGGCGGCGAATACGTCTCGACAGAGTTGGTTCTAAACACGACCTCCGGGGTGGCGATAACTTCCGCGGCTCCGTCAGGGGGACTCGTCCCTGCCCAGGATCTGAACCTGATCAACTCGACCAACATCGCCCAATACGCCCTTGCTCCACATTCTAGCGGAGTGACCTTGACCTACATTAACCTCACAGGGAACTACTACTACGTGGCCTTCGCGGCGTCCCAACCGAGCTCAAAGGTGGTGGCCACCCCGCTCCACGGGGGGACTATGGCGTCGAGCCCGACGACATTGGGCGGCTTCGCCGTCCTTGTGATCGGCGTCGTGGTCGTCGCGCTGGGAGTGCGCAGGAAGGGCGGCTCGTGAAGGAGCGACGAGAGCGACGAGGTTCCGGCACGCGGGATCGTCGGAGCGATAGGGCGTCTTCCCCATATCGACCGGTGGCAGTTCCATGGCGAGCTCGGCGCTCTCAATCGAGGCTATCGGGCTCACAAAGACGATGGCTCTTTCACCGCCCTCGACAACTTGAATCTGAGGATCGACGAGCCTGAAGGGCGTCGGCCGGTGCAGGCGAGCACTGAACTGGGTCCCGATGAAGGTGAGCATCTCCCAATCGGCTTATCCACTGCCGACCGGTTCAGTAGGCGTACATGGCAAAGACGGAACAAAGATCTGTGGTCGACAGGGAAACTGTGGAACACCTAGTCGCCATGCTCAGAGACTGAGTAAAGGAAGGGTTCACCGACGCCGAGCTCCAGGTACAGGCGCGGGAGATTCTCGACCCTCAGTACCGGAGCAAGACGGATCAAGCATTCAGAGAGATGAAGAAAGGCGAGGTAAAGCGCTTCAAGAACACAAACCAGATGATAGAGGACCTGGAAAGCCGCTGAGCAATCTTACCGTGGGCACCCGCATACACCCCGACGTTCAGGAGAGACTACAAGAACCTCGGCGTTCAAGACCAGCGAAGAGTCAACGAGGCAATCAGGGATATTGTCGACTCGGACGACCCTGCACGCCTGGGGATGCCCAAGTATGGCAAGTGGAAGGGAGCACACGGGTACGATGTCAGACGCGCTATCAGGGTGCTCTATTCGGTTGATTGGAGCGCGTGGACGGCGGTGTTCCTGAGATGCGGCCCACACGAAATCTACTAGGGTCGGGCGACACCCGAGAAGATTGGGGTGAAACAGAGCTAAAAGTGAAGCTTGGCGGGCACGGCGGGACTCGCCCAGCATCCTCGGTCATTTTTCAGGCGCGCATGCCTCGGGACGAGGGTTCGAGCACCGCTGGATTCGTCGGCTCGACCTTGAAAGACTTGACATTATTAGTTGCATGCTAGAGCAATCACTCTAGAGGATAAAATCACCCATACGCTGAGCACTGCTGTCACATTTGAGGCGGTTCGATTTCGTAGTCGCGAGGATGCTAGCCGAGAAGAAATATCAATCCATGCTTGACTGCGGCCAACTTCTGTTGAGAGACCTTTCCTAGAGCCTTGACCACCAGACTCTTCTCCAATGTGAAGACCTTGTCGAATTTTATCCTGCTCCGCAAGGGAATCGATCCCTCGGACATCTCCGTAGGGTCTATCACGACGGAGTTCCGCCGGTTTGCTAGATTCGAGGTCATGCCGCAGCAGACAAAGTCCGGAGAACTACTGTTGTGACGACGACTAGATAGGACGAGGACCGGACGCCGCTTTACTTCGGACAGATCGGTGAACCGGAAGGGCACCAGGACCACCTCGCCTGGCTCAAGCGCTGTCCCAGATTGCATCCTTCTCATTCTCCCACAACTCCTTCGCG
>JAFLZE010000162.1 GCA_029785685.1 Nitrososphaerota archaeon
AGGGGTCCCAAAGGTGGCCGCCATCCCGGCCGCCGCTCCAGACGCAAGGAGCATCTTCCTCTCCGCACCGGTCATACTCATCCTCTGTCCGACGAAGGAACCGAACGCACCTCCTGTCTGAATGATTGGCCCCTCGGCCCCGAACGGCTGGCCGGAACCTATGGTGATGGCCGCAGACACGGCCTTGAGCACCCCGACCTTGGGCTCGATTTTGCTTCTGTTGAGCAGGATCGACTCCATCGTCTCCGGGATGCCATGTCCGATTATCTTGGTGGACCCATACTTGATCATCACTCCTGCTACGAGCCCGCCGATTACCGGGATGACTATCACCAGGGCGCCAAGATGGTTGAACTGCGGTGAGGCGAATGAGAAGCTGAGCCTTCCATAGTAGAACAGGTTCGTGGCAAGACCGATAAGGTGATAGAGCGCGAAGGCGATGAACCCCGCAGCGAACCCGATTCCTACCGAAAGCAGGGTCAGAAGGCCTATCCTTGACTCCTCCCTCTCCAGATCTGTCTTGTCCCTGCTAGCTTGCATAGTATGTGGCCAAACTCGAAACCAAAAGGGGCGCAAGTCGCCAGGCGTTGAGAGGCGACATAATGCTTGAACCTAACGTATGTTAGGTCATACACGAGTGATCGCGCTAGGTTTTTTGCGTGGCGGTGATGCCGGCGCACACATGGAACTCATAGAAGCCTCAATTCTGGCTCGAGGACACCAGAAGTGGATCGACGCCATAACATCACGTTACAGAGCGAAGTTCCGACTGTTTCACTCCAAGCCATCGAAAGGCAGGGACGAAGTGTTGCAGCTGTTCGAGATAACGATCGACCAGGACCTGAAGAAGAAGATGCTCAGGTATCTCCGGAACAGCCGAGAGGTGTCCGAGCTCGAAGTTACCGACTCCAGGCATGGCCGGCTATTCGGCCTCGTGAGGGCGAAAGGGGTGATCATGCGGTGTATATCGGAGTCTGATTGTTTCCTGATCTCCGCATCGGGCGAATACGGGGCCCCGATTGAGTGGAATGTGCTGGGGACCAAGCGCTCTCTCGCGAGACTCATGACTCGGCTCCGGGACAGAAGGATCGGCTACGAAGTGGCCGACCTTTCGGTGGTCCGGAGGAAGAAGGTTCTTACGACGAGACAGGAGTGGCTCCTCCGCGCGTCGTTCGAACGAGGATACTTCGACTATCCCAAAAGAATCCACATCAGGTCGTTGGCCAGCGAACTTGGCGTCGCCGCTCCCACACTCCACGAATCGCTTCGAAAGACCCAGCGCAGGCTCATCGAGGAGCACTTCGAGGGTGACAGGTCGCCCGCCCTGGCTACCAGCTAATCACAACGTCCAGGTTTCTGGCTCGACATCCCGCTTTTCGAAACCCAGTTTGGAGACGTCGTATCCGACATCGCCGTAGAGCCCCGCCTCCTCCTCTCCCCGATAGACGGCGTCCACCACCCTCCCCAGCGAGTCTCCTTTCATGATGCCACTTCCGCTGTCCCCGCCTACGACAATGAGGTTCTGGTTCCTGAAAACAAACGGCAGGTTGTCCAGGGTGTTGTATGCGTACAACCCGGCCCACATCGCCTTCATGCCCGCGCTTTGGAAACAGGGGAAGTACGCTGAGAGTACTGGGAGCACTCCTCGCTGGTAGTATTCGGGTTCAGCCCGATACCCCTCGAGGTCGTGGCCGGGGAGGTCGATGAACGGCCGGTTGATTTCATCCTCGCACCCTATCCAGAAGCAGTCTTCTTCGCCTACAGGCTTGAAGTGCACGCCCGCCCTCGGAAGGATGACCATCGGGGCGAGGCCTAGCGGGTTGAACCCCTTGACCCGTAGTAACCGCCGCATGTCACTCCCCTCGGCGTGGACGCTGAACAGCTGCCTCTTTTTCGCCTTCACATGCCCGTCAATGCCTATCGGCTCCAGCAGCTCGTTCAGCCAAGCCCCCCCTGCGATAACGACGGTGTCTGCGAATAGGGCTTCCTGACCGGCTCCTGCCAAAGAGACGCCTTCAATCCTCGCGTCCTGCCAGACAAGCGGTTCTCCCTCGATTCCCAGCCGCTTGGATGGACCCACCAGGAGTGATTTCACCTCAGAGTTGAAGGCGAACCTCCCTCCCGCTTTCACAAACTCGCTGGAGTAGAACCGCAAAAGCCTGTCTGGATCTAGCCTACCACACTTTAGCCCGAAGACGGCCCCGTCGACGTCTGGGAGACCCATCATCCTGGCCCCCGCATCAGCTCTCAACGCCGTCCCCATCCCCGGCAGCATTCTCAGGATGGACTCGCGGTCGTACCTCGCAGTTTCGATTCCGTTGTCTTCCATCTTCTCCAAGAACGGCCGGCTCCTGTCCAGCTGTTCCCCATCCATCAGCCACAAGTATCCTATCTTCTGCAGGCCGATATCCACCCCAAGCTCCTCCTGTAAGTGCAGGTAGAAGTCGATGGAGCTGTTCGACAGTATCTGGTTGTCCGAGGACGAGAAAGTGTTCCTGAACATGGAGTTGCTCCGCCCGGTGTTTCCCTGCCCCGCGGCACCGAACCTATCGACTATCACTATCCTCTTCCCGGGATTGTTCCTCTGAAGATGGTAAGCCGAAGCGACGCCCATTATTCCCGCCCCTACAATCACGACGTCGTAGCGCTCCGCCAAGCGGCCGATTCCACGCTGGTTTGTTAAAAAAGCCCACTGCAGACACTACAGTCCCGATGGAGGAGAAAGGGTCAGCCGAGCGATTCTTTGGAGCGCACGCCGAAGGCTACGCAAAGAGCCCGAGCCACGCCCACGGCGAGGACCTCGCGGTGCTGATCGACGCGCTCGGACCTAGGCCGACTGACCTGGCGCTGGACGTAGCAACAGGGACGGGGTTCACCGCCATGGCCCTTGCACCTCGAGTCAGACGCGTGATCGGCATCGACGTGACGGACGAAATGCTAACCGAAGCGAGGAAGTTGGCGCTTGCCCAGGGCCAGTCGAACATCGTCTTTGAGATGGGTGACGCGCTCGGCACGAAGTTCGCCGACGCATCATTCGACATCGTGACCACGCGCAGGGCGGCACATCACTTCAAGGACGTTCCCGGCTTCCTCCGGGAGGCACACAGGCTGCTCAGAACCGGAGGAAGGCTCGGCGTCGTGGACATGTCTCCGCCGGAAGGCGCGGAGGAGTTCACGAACCAGATCGAGAGGATCCGAGACAGTAGCCATGTCGAAGCGTTCACCCCACGTGCATGGAAATCTATGCTCTCCGACGCAGGATTCCAGACTCGGTCTTCCCAGATTCTAGGAGAACACATCACCTTCGAGAGATGGCTCTATCCGGTAAAGTCTGGAGGAAGCGAGGAGGACGGCGTCCGCCTGGCCTGGAAGCGGGCCGCGCCAGAGACAAGCCGCCTGCTCCAAGCAGAGACCGACGGTGGCATCAGGGGCTGGATGAAGTCTCGAATCATCCTCATAGCATCCAAGTGAGCATCCAGCCCGGCAAAACGACTTATAGCGAAACAGGCGGCCAAGACCCGAGTTGAACCGGGTCATCGGGCACATCGACCTGGATTACTTCTATGCCCAAG
>JAFLZE010000163.1 GCA_029785685.1 Nitrososphaerota archaeon
GAGAGGTACAGGACCACGTCCCCGCCGGACTTCAGGACCCCCGTGTACCCGTAGAGGAAGTGCTTGAAGGAGTCGTCGGGGTGGGTCGACGCCAGGTCGTCGAGGGCGCCGACCAAGTCCTTCCCAAACCCGATGCTCTTCTGAAGGAGCCTAGCCTCCACCTCCATCGCAGGGAGTATCTGCTTCCCGAGCGTCCCCCTGAACGCGTCGACGAGGGACCGCCCGGCAGACTGCATTACCGAAGAGAGCAGGGCGAAGAAGGGGAGCTCGTCCCTGACGTTCGTCCTCCTCTCGGACACCCTGTTCTTCGCACTCAGAGAGGGCGTGTAGAGGATTATCGCGGGCACCATCATCAGGGCAAGAAGCGTGGGACTGACTAGGACGGAGAGGACGAGCGAGAGCGGGACAAAAAGGGTCGCCAGGGCCACGGAGTAGAACGAGTACCTGGCAGCAAAAGCGTAGGGGTCCAGCTGCATCCCGCCCTTCACGACGTCGCTCCTTATGCTCCGCTCCACCCTCTCGGCGAGCCTGTTCAGGAGGGGGATGCTCCTCGTGAGCCTGACAGCCCTGTCCTCTTTGACTTCACGAACGCCGGGACGGGCCCTGCGGAAGATGTCCAAGACGTTGCTCACCCGAACCTTGCTCTCGAGGCCGACATGGAACAGGCTGAGCAGGAGTGGAAAGGCGACTAGGACAATCGCCTCAGAGAGGGCGAAGCCGAGAACGAGTCCCCCAGAGAGTCCGGACAGGAGACTTCCGCTCCGAAGAGCCAAGAAAAGAACCACCGAAGCCGCGACCCCAAGAATGACGAAGTAGAGCCTGCCCGCTGAAACCCTGGCCACGGCGCGGAAGCCTGGCCTGCCTTAAAACCGGCCAAAGGCTCTCCCGGCGTGAAGAGAACCCCGCTGGTCCTGGCCGCGATCTGCCTTCTCTTGGTGCCATGTGCGCTTCCTGAAATTCAAACCGCACAGGCAACTCAGCCCCCGGCGTCAGGCGCCCTTCTGCCGCCGGCCTCTATTATCCTCACCGCGATACCGAGCCAGCTGCCGCCCGGTGGGTCCGGGGTTGTCATAGTCCAGCTGGTAGATGTGAACGGAAATCCGTCTCCCGCGAGGCAGGACATCACGGTCAGCCTCTACTCGTCAGATCCGGCGGTCGCGGAAGTCACACAACAGGTGGCTATTCCCTTCGGGAAGTCCCACGCGGAAGCGCGGGTGGAGACAGGGGTTCAGGGGTCGGCGAAGCTGACTGCCACAGCTGACGGGTTCCTGTCCGGTTCTACCCAAGTCTCCACCCTGCTCTTCAATGACTTCGCCCTCCAGCTTGATCCAATGAACAGCCAAGTCTCCCCTGGAGACACTCTCCATCTGCGAGTCGGACTGACTGCTTCAGGCATGCCCTTCGAAACCCCTAGGGGAGTCCAAGTTTCAATCGCGACTTCTCTTCGGGGCGTCCCCCAGCAGAGCGTGGAGGTGCAGCCAGGCGCCTCTGATGCCTACTTCAGCATCCCCGTGCCTTCGAACCTTTCCCCCGCGGCGCCGTATCTGACGATCACTGCGGCCGCCTCTGGCTTCACATCGACGATAGTGGCCGTCGGCCTGTTGCCACAGGGGGCTTACCCTCAGGAGGTGATGGTGGGCCCTTCCAATGCCAACCTTACAGCTCGAAGCGCCGAGTTCCTCTCGGTCTCGCTGCTCAATGCCACTTTCGCCCCGGCTGAGGGGACCGTCACCCTCAGTCTGTTCTCGAGCAATTCAAGCGTCGTGGAACCCTTGAACAGTCAGGTCGTACTGAGCAGCGAAGACAGCGCGGTCTTCCCGGTTTACGCGAACGCCACTGGGACGGCGCAAGTTACAGCGATAGCACCCGGTCTGGTTGTTCTTCCCCTTACGGTCAGGGTGGTCGGACCGCTAAAGCCGACCCTGAAGTTGTCGTTCCCTCCGGAGATGAGGGTCGGAGAGTCCTACAGCTTCTCCGTTGGGTTCTACCTTGGAACGCAGCCGGTGACCTACGGTCCAGCCACTGTCTACATTTCGTCTTCGAATGCTGACGTGACCGTCCCCTCCAGCGTTGAGGTTTCCACTCTCGGATACGCCATCGGCGCACTTACAGCAGGTAGCATGAGTACATCGAACATCACTGCCGTCCTTGAGGGTGTGGGAGCCGCTACAGCAACGACCTCCTTCATCTCTGCACCCGTCATCGCTCCCGTGCAGTACACTGTGAGAGTGGTGTCGGATTCAGGGCCTCTAGCAGGGGTGCCGGTCAACTTCACCTCCAGCTGGAGGGCCGCCGTGCTAGCTACGGACCAGTCAGGAGTCGCCGTCTTCGGGACTTTCAACGACTCTGCGACCACCATTTCTGTCCCGGAGCAGTTCCAGCCATCTGGACAGACGAGGTACGTCTTCGTCAGCATGGGGAACTCAACGGAGCGTGTAATCAATGTCACCGCGTCGGCCCCAGTCAACTTCACGGCGAGTTATGCGACATACTACCAGTTTGGCGTAGTCAGCCAGATAGGAAACACTACGGGATCAGGCTGGTATCAGAGCGGAACGTCGGCCAGCTATTCTATCGACGAAACGTCTTCTGGGGGCCCGCTCATCTATCAGAGGTTCTCGGGATGGACAGGCAGCTTCTCCTCAGACCAGGCGAGCGGCTCGACGGTCATCACGTCTCCCGAGTTCATCACTGCCCAATGGAGCACAGATAGCACCCTCCTTTTCGCCTCCGTGGGAGCAGCCCTGGCAGGGGCAGCTGTATTCGGTCTCTTCGTTTTCAGGCTGAAGAAGAGACTTCCAGCCAAGTGACGCCAAGTCTCGTCTTCGCCGTTTTATCCTAGAGTAGTTTTGGAGTATGTTGTCCTCGAAGGAAGATCCTGTCCCCAGGGCACTCTCTGGTTTCTCCCTTTACACGCTTGGTGAGGAGCAGAGGCAGGGCAACTCGGTTGCCGTCCTTGGAAAGGAACTCGAGAGATATGATGTCGGCCCTGCGGCAATAGTCATCGCCAACGAAGGGGGGATTGGAAGGTATACCGTAATCGAGCCCTCTCTCACGGAGCGCGAAAGGGAAAGACTGAGTCGCCTCCTTGAGCATCTATTCATGAGCATCTCCCCGGAGGACGCCACCGACCCTTCGAAGAGGCTCATACCCAATATGGTGGAAGCTGCCAGGAGCCTGGGGTTCCTCGACGAGGTGACCCGGTCCCTTCAGAAGTACGAATACTACGTGAAGAGGGAACTCAAGGGGTACGGGAGGCTCGACGTCCTGATGAACGACTTCAACATCGAGGACATCAAGTGCACCGGCCACGGGAGGCCGGTCGTCGTCCTCCACAAGAACCACAGCGAGCTGGGCTGGATCAGAACCAACGTCGTCTTCCCCACCGAGGAGGACGCCGAGGAGTCCACCCAGAAGATGCTGCAGAGGTGCGGGACAATGGCGACCAACGCCATGCCGATAGTCGACGCCAGGACCCCCGCAAACGACAGGGTTGCGGTCAGGTGGGCGACGGACGTTTCCATGACAGGGACCGCGTTCACCATCAGGAAGTTCCCCGCCGAGCCGATG
>JAFLZE010000164.1 GCA_029785685.1 Nitrososphaerota archaeon
GCCTCCTGATTATCGCCAGCCTCGTCCTGTATCCGTCGTACCCCGCGTCCGCTAAGAACTTCTTCACGTGCACGGGGAGCTTCAGCAGCATCCTCACGAACCATGCCACTGTCAGATTCTCGCCGTATCCTGTCTTCGTCACCGTGAGCATGATCGGGAGGCAGGTGACCGAGTCGACGAGGATGTGGATCTTGAACCCGAAGAAGAACCTGTCGCGGTGGTGATGTTCGGGAAGAGCCACGAAGGCGGTCGACTGTTGGGCCTTCCGGCGTATGGGGTTGAACTGGCCGGGCAGATCTACGATTCTCCGGCTTTTCTCAGGAAGTACGTTCGATCGGATGAGCGGGCGTTCGAGCTTATGATGGAAAAGGGGGAGCCCAGCCTGTCATGCTGAACATCCCTACGTTGGCTATCCTGTTGGTATCAATCTACGCTTCGAAGGCCGTTTAAGGGTTGCAATAACTCGGTGCGCAACCCACATTCATCCGACTAGGCCGTTCCTGCTATTACCATGAACACGACGGTGATGACGAGCAGCACCAGGCCTGCCGCTGAAGACGACTTGAGCCTTCCCGCCGCCTTCAGCATTTCAGGGGGTGGCGGTCCGGGGTTCGACAGTAGATTCTGTGCGTGCCCGATAAGGCGTTTCGAAGCTGGCGTCACCCAAATCATCCCAATCAGGAACGCCAGCAACCCCGTTGTCATGCCAGCCATGATGCTCAGGCCCCATGTGGTCGATGGCGAAAGCAGGGAGAAATCTCCTTGGACGAGCGCCCCTAGGAGCAGCGCCCCGAAGAGAATCGTCATTCCAGCGAACACCTCGGTGAACCTGACGAACGGTGGGCCGATCTTTGCGAAGAACTCGTTTGATACAAAGGGGGAGAGCTTGGGGAGCTGGGGGCCTATCACAAGACCGAAGACAATGGCGCCACCCAGGTAGCAGATTGCGGAGAAGACGTGGGCGAATGCCAGTGTTGTGACCAGTAAGGACATCCAGCCAAAAGTTCACATCGGGTCCGTATAAAAATCCAAGCCACCGTGTGGTCGATGATGCGCCATAGACTAGACCTTAGGCGTAATTGTGAATGTCCCGTCCTGCCTTCTTGCTTCCTTTGTTGATGTCGCGGTCTACGCCCCTAGAATCCTCATGTTGACGAGCCCAGACACTATGTCCGTCATCACGTCGTAGTGTCTCAGCCTGTTCCGGAATTCGGTCCCGAAGATGTTGAACTTCTTCAGCCTCGATATGGTGTGTTCCACCACGACCCTTGCCTTCGATAGGGCCCTGTTGAACGCCTTCTGACGAGGCGTCAGCCTCCGTCCCTTCTCGCCCTTGTGCCCTCTCCCCTTCCCCCTTCTCTTGAACGGTACCATCGGCTTCAGTTCGGCGAAGTCGTTCTGGATCCCGTCGTAGTCCAGGTCGACCACGGGCCTCACACCCTCCGGCAGAGAGGGATGGTTCCGCTTGAAGATCGGGTAGTCGTGTCTCCTCCCTCTCGCATGGTTGGTCTTGTTCAGAATCAGGCCGTCGGGGTTGACGGCGAGCTGGGTCTTCACGGCGTACCTCTTTTTCTTCCCCGAGTAGCGTGTCCTCCTCTTCAGAGAGCTCTTCGGCCTCGGTATCTCGTGCTCCGTGGCGTCTATGAAGGCCCTTAAGCCGGGGAAGAACTTCTCCACCTCCTCCGGTGTCCTGGCCCTCCTCGCCATCTCGTGGAGCTTCTCAGGAAGGGGGACGACCCTCTTGACGAGGGGCTCCAGCATCCGGACGTCCTTCAGGACGTTGCTCTGGTCGAGGTTGACGACGAACCCGAGGAGGATCGAGGTCACGTACGTCCTGTAGTACATCAGGAGCGTGAGGAGCCTGTCATCGAGGGAGAGCTTGAATGGACGGCCCGCCCCAAATTCCCTCTTCCTGTCCTTCCTTGAGAGCCTCTTTCTCTCGTGCTCCTGGTAGCCGGACTCGACCCTGGAGCGGAGAGAGTCGAACTCGGACACGTCGAGGCCCGTGAAGGACCTGAACAGCTCAGGTCTCCTGGACAGCCTGCGGTAGAAGGAAGGGAAGGAGGATGACATGCCCCCATGGAGGGACGGTCAGAACAAACCCTACAGCGTCAAGGACGCTGGACAATCAGCCGAGTCTCAATTACGCCTAAGGTCTATTAAACCACTCGGGTTGAGAGGCTCTGTAGAAACCGTCTCTTCAGGAATCTGATCTGGATGAGATTCTGTTCGTGATGCGCCCTAGTTTCTTTCAGACGGGTGGTTTTGCCATCGTCCCCCGGACCTCCGTCTGACTAGGATGAAGAGTCCGAAGGACGACGACGAGACGAGGAGGGTCAGCCGCTACATAAGGATGGTCAGGGCCGTCTTCAAGGTCTGCCGACGACAGCGCGTCCCGCTCTACTCCTCCAAGTTTCTCCAGGATGGACTTCACCCAGTGGCAGCACATCGCCCTCCTAGTGCTTTGGCAGAGGATGAGGAAGTCTTACAGGGAGTACGTCGACGACCTCCTCCCAGTCGCCGACGCCTTGGTCGAGGAGCTCGGCCTCTCCAGGCTCCCGCACTTCACGACCTTGGAGAAGTTCATGCTCCGGGTCTCGTCCACGATCCTGGAGAGGGTGATCGGAGGGTTCGTCCTCCTGACCAGGGTCAGGAGGCAGGTCCTCGGAGTCGACTCGTCCGGGTTCTCGATGCACCACGCGTCCTACTGCTACGCCCTGAGGGTCAAGCGCGACATCCTATCGGGGATGAGGAGGCAGGTTTCAGGGAGATGGCGAGGCCCAGGAGGAGGTTCCTCAAGCTCACCATAGGGGCGGAGCTCAGGCGCCAGCTCGTCACTTCTGTGAGGGTGAGGAGAGGGCCCTACGGCGACATCCCAGACTTCGGGCCTGTGGTCAGGAAGGCGCACTCCGTCAGGCCCATCGGCGTGGGCATAGGGGACAAGGGGTACGACTCGGAAGAGAGCCATGAAATCCTCGGAGACGAGCTCCACGCCATGTCGATGATCCCTCCTCGCACAGAGGGTGTCCCTCTCTGGAGGACAGAGGGGCTCTACAGGAAGGAGATGCAGAGGAGGTTCTCCGAGAGGGCGTACCACCAGAGGTCCAAGGACGAGACCATCTTCTCGGTCGTGAAGAGGACCATGGGGGACGAGATGAGGTCCGTCAGGACGAAGGGGCTGAACAACGAGATCAGGGTCAGGATGATAGCCTACAACGCCATGAGGGTGGCATCGTCTCTTGTCAGAGGGTTTCTACAGAGCCGGTTGAGAGCCAGGGATCTTCAAAGTGCTCTCGAATCCCTGATGGGGGACGCTTCACCAACAGACGACTTCTGAGTTGGCCAGGAGAAACAGTAGCCAGAGGAAGAGCAAACACCACGCGGGCACCCCAATAAGTGGTCAAAGCCTGTCCGTGGTGTTTTTGTCCTGTTTCGGAGACTAGGGTGCTACATTAGGTGCCGGAGCATCGGATAAGCTCCGGAATCGAATGCCCCTAAACGGGTTCGATTCCCGTCGGGCCCGCATCCCCCTGCATTCGGTTCCGGCAGTTAAGTCCGCACGAAGAC
>JAFLZE010000165.1 GCA_029785685.1 Nitrososphaerota archaeon
AGGTACTCGTGGTTGATGTGGGGGGCGTTCCGAGTCTGGAACGCGACCACCGTGTCCCACCCCTTCTCAGAGAAGAGCACCCGCGTCTCCTGGGGTGTCAGCGTATGGTCTGCATACTCGCCGTAGTCGGGGCGGACGACCGTCTTGAGCCGCCCGCATACCGCCCGGCTGCTCCCGTCGAGCGCCCTCGCCGCCCCCGGGTGCGCCCTGTCCTCCGTCCCGAACACCTTGTTGGCGTACTCCTGCCTCGAGATCCCGAAGCTCCCTTCGCAATGCATCAGCGCGACCGGGCGCGAGCCCTCGTCGACGAGGAGGATCTCCTCCCCGCCCGAGAAGGTGCGGTCTTCTGGGACCGGGAGGAGGACGGGGATCGTCCAGGGGACGTCGCTCTCCAGGCGCATGTGCTCGAGGACGTTGAGATAGTCTCCTTCTGACATGAAGCCCTCTAGAGGGCTGAACACGCCGTTCGCGATGTTGGCCACCGTCGTCGCCGTCTCTTTGGTGACCATGAGCCTCTGGCTCTCTCCGAACCCCGCGAGGGCCGGAGAGTCAGGGGTCGTCTGGGGCACCTGGACAAGCCTCCCGCCGTGGGGCGCGCTCGCCATCGCGTCCACCTACAGGTATCCCAGCGCCTGGAGGCGCTTCTTTATCTCCTCGAGGTCGGTGCTCGTGAACGGCTCTGGGACCTCCTTGAGCTCGTGCATCGCGACGACCTCTCGCAGGACGTAGGTGACATAGTCAGAGACCGATTTGAACCCGGTCTTCTTGGAGATGATGGTCTCCAGCCTCTTGTGGAGCGTCAGAGGTATCGAGACGGAAGTGTACTTTGTCACGAAGCTCGCCGCCGAGTGTAATTACATGTAATTATGTTTTTGGGGTCGCCGGAAGCCGGCGGAGGTCCGGGCTGTAATTATATATAATCAAGGCTTAATTACATATAATTACCAAAGCCAGTTCGTGGCGGCGCTAGACCTCTCCTTCGGCGTCATCGCGTTCTTCGCTGTGCTGTCGCTCGCCGCCTCAATCGTGAACGGCGGACTGGGCTACGGCTACTCTTCTCTCTCCACCCCCCTCGCCCTCCTGGTCTTCGCCAACCGGATAGTCAACCCGGCGTACGTGCTGCTCGAGGCCGGGATCAACACGCTGATGCTCTTCCGCTCGGGCGGGTCCAACGTTCGGGCGACATACCGAAGGGCGCTCCCCGTGGTGCTCTCGCTCGTCCCTGGGGTGGTCTTGGGCAGCGTGGTCGTCTCAGAGGTGGCGCCCGAGTGGGTGAGGTTCGGGGTCTACGCGACGATACTCCCGCTGATCCTCCTCCAGGCGGCCGGCTTCAGGAGGCCGCTCAAAGGGGAGACGTCGGCCGCGGTGCCAGTGGGCGTCGGGGTCGGACTGATGTACTCGATCACGACGATCTCGGGCCCTCCCATCGCCCTGTTCTGGAACAACCAGGGGCTGAAGCCTCGCGAGTTCAAGGCCGCCGTGGCGCAGGTGAGGATAGCCGAGTCGTACCTCGCCTGTCTCTCGTACTACCTCCTCGGGCTCTTCGGCGCGCAGAGCCTCTCCCTCTTCAAGGTGATAGCGCCGCCCGTCCTGGTGGGGGTGCCGGTCGGCATGTTCGTGGCGACGATGGTCGCAGCCGAGACCTTCAGGAGGGTCTGCATGGCATTCGACGCGGGGATCGTCGGCTACGGCCTCTCGGTGGTCCTTCCCACCCTCCTCGGGGTGGGAGCGGCCGTGGCGCAGTCGCTCTTCGTAGCCGTCCTGGCGGTCGACGCGGGGCTCCTCTACAGGTACCTCAAGGAGAGGCCTATGGTCGCGGCGGGGGCCACGGGTGCGCTCGACCCGGGCGGAGGGCTGGCCGGCGGCTCGACGCCCGATGCGGGGGAGGGCGACCCCCACCCAGGTCCAGAGACATATAGCTAGAGATGCCACACCCCGTGCGTGGGCCTAGCCCTGTCCCTGAGCTCGTGGACTAAGACGGCCGAATCGCTCGAGGCCTCGAAGAACCTGCTCTACTTCCGGCAGCTCGTCGGGCTCAAGATCGACAAGAGGCGGCTCGCCTCGATCGAGGCTCGGTCGAGCGCCCACTACATGTCCTATCTCAGGGGCCCTGCCCGCGCGGAGGGCGCGCCGCGCGGGCTCTACCTGATGTCCGTAGCCGCCGTGGGGGCGGCCGGGACATACAGACAGCTCCTGAGGCTCTACGAGGCGAGGTCGAGCAAGATCGTCTCGCGAGAGTCCAGATACGGCGGCGCCCCAGTGACCTGGGGGTCTTGGAGGCAGTTCTCGGCGAACACCGATGACTCGGCTGCACGCAAGCGGGTCTTCGACGACTTCCTCGGCAGGTCAGGGATCCTCTCGCCCCTGATCAAGGGCAGGTTCGAAGCGTACAGGGCCAAGCTCGCCGAGTTCGGCACCGACCCGCTCTCGGCCTACCTGGAGCTCGAGGGGCTCTCCTACGAGAGGCTGGACGCGCTAGTCCGGCGCCTGGGCGAGCTCGCGAAGGGTCCGTTCACGGAGGCCCTCGCTCGCTACTCCCACGAGGTCGTGGGCAGGACGGCGGAGTACTTCGACGACTTTTACTTCTTCAGGAGCCGGGTCTTCAAGCGGTACTCGAAGGCGGCCCCGACACGGGAGAAGCCCATCGAGAAGGTGGTCCGGACCATGAGGCGGATGGGGCTCGACGCGTCAAAGGTGCCCGTCGACGACACAGACCGGAAGGGCAAGAGCGCGTCGGCGTTCTGCTCCGGGATAAGGATACCGTCAGACGTCCGCATCTCCTACAGGAGGGCCAACCCGTTCGAGGACTTCGCCCCGGTCTTCCACGAGTTCGGGCACGCCATCCACTTCTCGTCGATCGACCCCGGCGCCAGCTTCTTCGACAGGTACGGCGTGGCCAACGGGGTGGCTGAGGTCTTCTCGATCTTCTTCGAGGGCCTGGTCCACGAGAAGGGGTTCCTCACGGCGGAGCTCGGGATCCCGGAGCCCGCGGCCGAGGACATCGTCGACAGGTTCCGCTTCAGCAGCCTCTACTTCGCGGCGTTCTACGCCGCCAACTCGACGCTGAAGCTCGGCTACTGGCACGACTCGCCGCCCTTCGAGAGCCTGGACGGCCTCTACTCGGACCTCACCGAGAGGTACCTGGGCATAAGGTATCCTGGGGCATACTGGAAGCTCCACCACGTGATGCCCGACTACTTCCTCTACTCTCCCTCCTATCTCGTAGCGGCGGTCAGGGCCTTGGAGCTCAGGAACGACCTGATCGGGCGGTTCGGCGAGCGCTACTGGCGGGAGCGGGGAGCCGGCGCGCGCCTCCTCGAGCTGATGCGCCCCGGACAGTCGGTAGACCTGGGCTTCTCGAAGCTCGACGAGTCGGCGTACGTGAGGAGCCTCTCCGCTGCCTGACGCGCTCAGAGCAGGAGCTTCTTCGCGTTCCCGTACAGGACGAGCTCCCTCTGCCCCTCCGTGAGCCCCGCGGCCTCAACCTTCCCGAGCTCCACGGCGTAGGCGTGGAACGGATAGTCGGAGCCG
>JAFLZE010000166.1:0-3267 GCA_029785685.1 Nitrososphaerota archaeon
CCCGGCGTGCTCGTACACGAAGCTGGGGACCTTCATCGCGGTGGCGTCGAGCGCCTTCGCCCCGCCGCCCTGGCAGTGCTCGACCATCCACTCGCGGAGTACCGGGCTCGCGACCCGGAGGCGCCCGCTTTCGCTGTCTTCCATGACCAGGGGGAGGCCGAGCCTTTCGAGCAGCTGCCCTGCGTCCCCCCCAAAGGCGAGCCCTCCGGGGCCCCCTCCCCCCTGGGAGACTACGAACGACGCGGCTCCGCCCCGGTCCCCCCCGTCCTGGTGCACCCCCGGCCGGTCTGCACGCTGCGACCCTCCGCCGACGTACCGTCCGCAGAGCGACGCGAAGTCCACCCCGTCGAAGCTGACCGGGATCATCGAGGGGCCGGGCTCCTCCACCAGCACGGTGCCTCCGCACGACCGGATCGCGTCCACGTCCTCGTCGGCGAGGGAGCCGGCGGGGATCCTGCAGTGCGGCCCGAGCCTCTGCCGCCCCCTCCCCCGGCCCTCGCAGGCCTCTCCGTGCTCTCCTAGCTTCTTCCGCTGGGCTGCAGGGAGGGTCCTGAGCCAGTCGGCGAGCCGCTCTCGGTCCGGAGGATGGACGCTGGCGGAAGCCCCCAGCCGCTTCGCGGCGTCGAGCAGCGTCACCTTGGGCTGAGGGGCCTGGTCTTCGACCCCGCCCTTCAGCTTCGGTATGGACATGTTGGGCAGCCGGGCGACTTCCTCGGCCGTCCTGAACAGGGCGGGGGAACCCCGGGGGGTGCGGCGGTCCGCCGTGAGCATCCTGTGGTTGGGGGTGACCATCAGGTCCACGAAACCCGAGTCCTTGAAGTGTACGAGGTCCCCGGCGTAGGCGAAGGCCTGGACTTCGACGACCTTGTCGACCTCCGCCTCCAGTGTCTTCGGATTTACGTTGACGACCTCGTCCCCGACCTTCATCTCCTTGATGTTCCTGACGCCCCGGGGGGTGACCACGAAGGTGTCCCCGGTGAAGCACGCGTTGAGGAAGACCTTCAGCCCCTGGGAGACCACGTTGTACAGGTCGCGGTCGTCCTTGGACAGGCTCTGGTCTCTGGTGAGAGGCTTGTAGTGCGCCACCCTGAGGTCCCTCAGCGACCCGGTGACGAGGCTCACGATCCCCTTCCTCCTGGTGCACTCCCAGGATGACGTGTCGGGTATCTTGTTGGCCCGGCACTCCGGGTGGGTGCAGTTGACGGTCTCGTAGGACAGGTTGTGGACCTTGATGAGGCTAGGGTACAGGCTGGCGAAGTCGAGGACGGACACGTCGAAGTAGACCCCGGGCTTCGGCTCGATCACGAACCCCCCCTTGTACTTCTTCCCCTTGATTATGGCCTGGGAAGACGCTCCCCCCTTCTCGGTCAGCTCGTCCTGCCTCGGGATGAGGGCCCCTATCTTCCTGTGCTCGTAGAAGAGCATGCTCCTGATCCAGTTGGAGACCCCGAGCCTGGAGACGTCGTTCATGGGCATCTTCCCTATCCTCGAGATCACCTGCAGGAGCTTCATGACCACCGACCCCCCCATGGACGTGAGGTCGTAGGTCAGCTGCGAGTCGTTCAGGCAATACTTCGCGAGCTCGGCCAGTGGGAGGTCCCCCACCTCCCCCTCGAACTCTATCTTGGACCTGTTGAGGAGGGCCTCGGATATGCCGTTGAGGGTGTGCTCGGCGTACTTGTTGCCGAAGGCGTACACCTGGATCGACCTGTTCCTGAAGAACTGGTAGAGGTCGATGTGTATCCCGTGCTTGAGCGACGCCGCCACCCGCTCGAGCTGGATGGGGTCCTCCTCCTCCGCTATGCCCAGGCGCTCCGCCCTGTGCTGGAGGTAACGCAGGTCGAAGTCGTCGCCGTTGAAAGTCACGAGGACCGGGTAGTCCATGATCTTGGCGAAGACGGCCCGGAGCAGGTCCTCCTCATTTTCGAAGACAGCGTAGGCGAAGCCGGCGGCGTCCAGCCCTTCGGTCCCCTTCCCCGACCTCAGGACGTAGACCAGCCTTTCGTGGTCGTTCACGAAGGAGACTGCTATGACCGGCCGCTTCGGATCCTCGACGTCGGGGAGCCTCCCCGACTCGTTGGCCACCTCTATGTCCAGGGCGGCCCTGCGGAAGTCCGCCAGGGGCTCTGACAGCAGCTCTGCCCACTCCTCCAGGTAGGGCTGGAACTCCTTGGGGTCCCGGCGCGCGACCTCTTCCAGGGACCGGGTGACCGTCTCGGGGGCCGGGTGCTTGACAGGGACCACCTTCCCCCCTGCCACCCTGTAGTAGGTCCCCATCCGGAGCCCGAGGTCGTAGGCGTAGTTCTCGTAGTACTTGATGTCCGCCTCCCATGCCTTGATCTGGTCGCGGATGCTGTCGTTCCCCCCGCCGATGGCGAGGGGGTCGGTGGTGACTATCTTCCTCAGCCTCGCCTTCGAGTCAGTGAGCAGGTCGAGCTTCTCCTCCTCGACGATCTCCACCACGTCCTTGCGGGCCCTGACCGCCGAAAGCTCCTCCATGGGGAGCCTGGTGAAGCAGTAGGGGCGGTGGCCGGTGTTGTCCTCCCAGAGCCAGAACCTCCCCGCCTTCTGGTCGTAGAGCTTCAGTATCGCCTTCCGCCTGTCCCCGTCGTAGGCCGCGGAGGCGAGCAGGGACTCGTCCGCCTCCATCACCGGCCTGGTCAGCGCGGCCAGCTTCTCTGCGAGGCCGGTGGTCTGTGCCTGGGTCTGGGCGGACATGGAGATATGACGAGCGGTCCCCCTTCGGCAAATAAGGCTACCTCGGCCGGACGGGCGGTCTGGCCTGCCCAGCCTGGCGGCCCAGGGGGCCTCACGCCGCGGCCGGCGGACGATTTATAACAAGTGCCGGAGGCGCCCCCTCAGATGCCCGACGTCCGAGCCTTCCTGAACAACTACGCCGCCTACCTCTTCTGGGTCGTCGCCGCGGTCTGGGTCGCGATAGGGGTCGAGGGAGGGTCGGTCCTCATGGCCTGGCCGGTGGTCGCCTGCGCCCTGTCCGGGCTGCTCCTGAAGTTCAGGCCCGCCTGGAAGATCACCTTCTCCTGGGCGGCCTCGACGGCCGTCCTGGGGCTTCTGATATCCGCCTACCAGGTCTACGCCTGGGTCCCGCTCCTCGCGGGGGACTTCTCCGTCCTGGCGGCCTCCGCACTGGGGCTGTTCGCTGTGCTAGCGGTGGTCCACCTGTTCCTGCTCTACGCCGGGGCCGTGAAGCCCCTCCAGACCCAGGCTAGATAGACCCGGACCGCGAGAACTTCCTGAGGTAGTAGA
>JAFLZE010000166.1:3277-3517 GCA_029785685.1 Nitrososphaerota archaeon
CGCTTATCACGAACAGGGAGCTGAACGCCCTGGTGGCGAAGACCAGGCTCCACTGGGCGGGGTAGACCGTGGACAGGGTGTCGGGGTTGCAGGTGACGCTGGCCACCCCCTGCTGGCAGGCGATGACGAAGAGGGAGCCCCACACCATGAAGTTGTACATGACCTCGTAGGCCGCCCAGGAGAAGGTGATCTTCCAGGCGGGCCTGAACTTCAGGAGCAGCCCGGACAGGGCGCAGGCGA
>JAFLZE010000167.1 GCA_029785685.1 Nitrososphaerota archaeon
TTGACCCCCAGCCGACGGAGAGGAATCCGTCGCGGCAGCGTCTGGAGCAGCCTCGGCACGTTCTCCATGATCCTCGATGGCCTTGATTTTGAAGCGCTTCCAGAGTTCTTTGTCGACCAGTATCGTCGTTCGGTACAACCGGCGGGACACGACAACTCGAAGGAGCAATGCATATATACGCATTATACATAAGGTAATAATTATGCATCAAGCATATAGCCCAGCGAATCCAGGCGCCCAAGCTGTGGAGCAAGGGGCATGACCAAGCTCAAGGTCGTCGACTTCTTCGCCGGCGCAGGCGGGTTCTCCGAGGGATTCAGGCAGCTCGGATTCGACATCATCTACGCGACGGACAACTGGAACCCCGCCGTCGAGACGTTCAAGCTGAACAACCCGGGCACGGAGGTGGTCAAGGCGGACGCCACGCTCCTGTCGGCGGACGACGTGCCCAGGGCCGACGTCGTAATCGGGGGCCCGCCGTGCACCGAGTTCTCCGGATCCAAGCTGGGGGGAGGCGGGGACGTCGAGAAGGGCATGATTCTCGTGACGCGGTTCCTCTACTTCGTCCACAAGCTGCAGCCGCGGTGGTGGATCATGGAGAACGTGCCGAGGCTGCTCCAGACGCTGCCGCGACGGATTCCTCTCCGTCGGCTGGGGGTCAAGGAGGACGGCTACCTCGAGTTCCCGCGGAGGACAGTGCTCAACGCGGCCGACTACGGCGCCCCCCAGAAGAGGCTCCGCCTGTTCTCAGGAAGGTACCCGGACCCCTTGCAGACCAACGCGGAGGACCCAGTCTCCTCCTTGGACGGCAAGACGTACGAGCAATGGGTTTCGATGCGTCGGATCCTCCAGGCCTTCCCCGACCCGCTCAAGCCTCCTTCCGACAGCGCCAGCGTCCGGGATCCTCTCTTTGACGTCACCCTGCCGGAAAAGGAGCTCCAGGACCACTTCGGCGACTACTGCGTTATGTCGGCCAAGGAGGCCGAGAGGAACAGACGGCAGAAGATGGAGCATCCGTACTACGGGAAGATGAAGTTCCCGGACGACCTCGACAGGCCGGCCAGGACCGTGATGGCTACCCAGTTCAACGCCTCGAGAGAGACCATGGTGATAGAGACCCAGTACCATGGCAGGAAGGCGTACAGGAAGCCGACCATCAGGGAGTGCGCCTCTTTGCAGTGCTACCCAACCAACTACGCCTTCACCGGGAACACGGCCACCACGAAGTACAAGCTGGTCGGGAATTCAGTCCCCTCGAGGCTATCCGCCGCCGTCGCAAGGGCAATCTTGGTCGAGGCAGGCGCGAAGGTGCCGGTTCAGCCCCTAATCCGCGTCTAGTGCCTGATGGACTGGCCAGCCTGACTCCTGGTGGCTCCGAGGTGCACCCGGAGGTAGTAGTAGGCCATGGGCATGTAGACGCTGGCCCGGCTGGACGCGGAAGGTCTGCCCATCTTGGTGTACGCCCACAAGTCTCCTCTGTTCGCTTCCTCCGAGGCCACCCCAAGCACGAGTAAGGCTCCGAGGGCGCGCACAGGAATCTTCTCCATCTTGACCTTGTTGTACTTCCATGGCTTCTCCGCGACCTCTCCCTTGTATCTCGCCACGGGGAAATGGGCGTTAACCATCTTCTTCGTCCGCTTTACGATGTCTGACGCCATGGCGCCGTGGGATTTCGGGTCTTCGAGGTCCCTCTGCATCGTCGTCGAGTCCGGGACCTTCCCTTTGAGAGACCCCATGAGGTCCGTGACGAACCCTTCGAGCGCTGCCTCCCGGGCCTTCCTGTCAGCTTCCATCCATTCGATGAGCTTCTCGATGGTCGTTACGTGGGCAGGGGCCCAGGTCAGGCACTGCTCCCTGCTCATGCCCGGCGGTATTATCCTACCAATCCAGTCTGCCCAATGCCTCCTGACGACTTTAGGTCTCGACTCCTCTTCCTTCGGGGCATGATTACGGCATAACCCGTCCGTCCTCGAGGTCCTGTTGGGACATCCGTTCAGCGGGGACAGTATGCAGGGCATGTCCTCCTTATCGGGATTGGCAGGGGCGGGGTTGTCATGCGGCTTCTTCCCCCGGTTCGAGAACTCGACCTTGTACCCTGCCTCTGACAACACCAGGGCGTCGAAGTACGCCGAGAGCGGCCTTGACTCGTCGAGCACAATCGGCGGGGGCTGCTTCGAGCTCGTGCTCCCAGATGACAATAACCGACCAGCCCGCCGCCTCGAGCTCTGCCCTGTTAAGCTTGTCCCGCTCGGCGTTCCTTTCGAACTTCGCCTTCCAGTATGCTGTGTGGCTCTTCGGCAGAGGAAGATTGCATGCGGGGCAGTGGTGCCAGAAGCACCCGTTTACCAGCACGGCAACCCGCTTCGACGGGAAGGCCAAATCTACCCTTACGCCGGCTATCCCATGGTTCAGACGGTATCCTCCTACCAGGATACTCTTCAGGGACCTGCGGAGCACGCCCTCGGGACCAGTGTTAGTCCCTCTGTTGGCCGCCATCACATTGTGTACAGCGGTGGAAGTCGGTGGAGGTATTCTGACCTGTCTAGGTCTTGCCATCGTAGCGGCTCGCAAGACCTGCTTAAGATAAATATGGTGAGCCACAATACCGATGAAGATGCAAGCGCAGGAGCTCGCCCCGCTGGATCTCACGCAAGCAAGACCCTTCTTGAAATGGGCAGGAGGCAAGCGTCACCTCCTCGCAAAGATTCACCCGTACCTTCCACCGTCGGGCAAGCGCCTACGATATCACGAGCCCTTTCTTGGTGGGGGAGCGATGTTCTTCCACCTGAAGCCCCCCACCGCGTTCCTCTCCGACCGGCTGCAGGACCTGACGATGGCCTACCGTGCGGTTCGCGACGACCTTCCGGAGCTAATCGAGCTGCTCAGCTCCTATCAGAGGCGTCACGAGTCCCAGGGGAAGGCCTTCTATTACGCCACCAGAGAGACGGATTCACGAAGCCTGAATCCTGTCGAGAGAGCTGCGAGGGTTATCTACCTGAATAAGACATGTTACAACGGCGTATACCGCGTCAACTCCGCCGGAAGGTTCAACGTGCCGATGGGGGTCTATAAGAGTCCAAGGATTCTCGACAAGCCGACGCTCGTCGCCGACAGCGCTGCCCTCAAGGGCTCCACAATCAAACACCTGGATTACACCAGCGCCCTCGAGAGGGTCGAGAGGGGGGACTTCGTGTACCTTGATCCGCCGTACTTCGGGCAGTTCACTGGGTACCACCAGAACGGGTTCGCGATGGGCGACCAGGAGCGGCTCTCCGAGCAGTTCCGTAGCCTGCACGAGAAGGGCGCCCTCGTGCTGCTCAGCGATGGCAGCGACGATTGGATAACGAAGCTCTACCGCGGCTTTAAGCAGGTCAAGCTCGGGAGCCAATCCGTCTTGAGCGGCAAGGTGAAGGGCAGGGGCAGGGTGGAGGAGCTCCTCGTTCTCAACTACGACCCGCAAACCGGAGAAACCCTATAATCGCCAGACCGCAAAACCG
>JAFLZE010000168.1 GCA_029785685.1 Nitrososphaerota archaeon
TGGACGAGGCCTTGCGGTTCCAAGGGGACACCGGGCCGTACCTCCTCTACACATATGCCAGGGCCAGGAGGATACTCGATAAGACAGAGGGAAAGCCGAAGATCGATGAAAAGTCGGCCGGGATGTTGACCAAACCGCAGGAGCTCAAGCTCGCCAAGAAGATGTCGATGCTCGACCTCAGCGCCGAGGCGGCCGAGGAGTTCCTCTCCCCGAAGGAGATAGCTAGGTTCTCGCACGATCTTGCCATGGCGTTCAACGACTTCTACGAGAGCGTCCCGGTGAACAAGGAGGAGAACGCAGAGCTTAGGGACGCAAGGCTCGCGCTTGTAGACGCATCGAGCAGGGTGCTGGCGGAGTCCATGACGCTGATGGGAATCCCTCTGCGGGACAGGATATGACGCGGCGCTTCGCGCTTGCCGCTTTTGACATGGACGGTACGGTGCTGGAGCACAACAGCAGCTGGGTGGCGATCCACAGGGCGTTCGGGACCGAGCACCTTGGCGCGGCCTCGCTGAAGCTCTACACCGAAGGGAAGATCGGCTACCGGGAGTTCATGCGGAGGGACATCGCTTCCTGGCCCAAGGGGGTCAGGAGGAGCGAGTTAGAGGAGATTCTCTCTGGGTACAGGATAAGGAAGGAAGCGCCGGACACCATCGAAGAGCTGAAGCGGATGGGAATGAAGACCGCCCTGGTGACTTCGGGAATAGACATCCTCGCAAAGAAGGTCGCCAAGGACCTGGGGATGGACTACATGCTTGCGAACGCGCTCAGGTTTGACAAGGAGGGAGTCCTCCTGCCGATGGGGATAGGGCGAGTCGACCCAACCAGAAAGGACCGAGCGTATCTCAAGCTGCTGAAGAGCGTCGGCGTCAGCCCGGGCCGGACCATCGCCGTGGGGGACACCATCTACGACCTGGGCTTCCTGAAATCAGCCGGGATGGGTTTCATGTTGGCGCACACCACGCGCGTGGACGACCCGCAGATAATCCACATCGACAGCCTCGCCGAGATACTCGGCCATGTGCGATAGGGACAGGCTTTTTTACACCGAAGAACGAGGAGACCCAGGGTCTCTTTCTTGGACGACACCCTTCTGCTGATTCCGGGACCGACGAACCTGTCGAAGCGCGTCAGGGACGCCATGGCTGGGCCGCAGCTCCCCCACGTCGGGGCCGAGTTCTATTCGACCTTCAAGGAGACCGTGGAGCTGGCCAGGTACGTTTTCAAGAATGAAAAGGGCGCCCAGTTCGTTTTCACAGGCTCGGGGACCATCGGGATGGAGTCATCCGTCGTCAGCCTCATCTCGCACGGCGACAGGACCTTGACCCTGATGAACGGCTACTTCGGGCACAGGATGCTCATGCTCAACGAAGCTCACGGGGCGAAGGCAGACAAGATCGAGTTCAGCGGCGGCATGGCAGCGGACCCGGACTCGCTGAGGAAGAAGCTCGGGAAGAACAAGTATACGGCCGCGTTCATCACCCACATCGACACCTCGAGTTCCGTCGCCAACCCGGTCCCAGACCTGGTGGAAGAGTGCGCGAAGGCGGGGGTGCTCTCGGTGGTGGACTCTGTCTGCGCGGTTGGCGGGGTGCCTCTCGACTTCGACAAGCTCGGGGCCGACATAGTCTTCACTGCTTCCCAGAAGGCGCTCGCGAGCGCTCCAGGAGCGGTCCTCTTGGCGGCCTCCGACCGTGCCATCGAGCATATGGAGAAGCGCAAGGCGCCCATCGAGTCGTATTACATGAACCTCCTCAGGTGGAAGCCTGTCATGGAAGACCCGAAGATGTATCTCGCCACCCCGGCGACGCAGGTCCTGCTCGCCCTAAGGGAGGCGATGCTTGAAGTGAAGGCGGAGGGCATCGAAAACAGATGGGAAAGGCATAGGCGGCTCGGCGAGATCACGAGGAGCAAAGTGGAGGAGTGGGGCCAGAAGTTCGTGGCGGAGGAAGGCCACAGGGCGGACACTGTCACTTCGTTCTGGGTCCCCGACGGCAAGGCCGGCCCCATCCAGAAGACGCTGGAAGAGGAGCACAAGGTGATGATATCAAGGGGGATATACGACGACAAGGACAGGATGATCAGGATAGGTCACTTCGGGATCCTGCAACCTGGCACGCTCAGGGGGGCGCTGGATTCGCTGGGTGGCGTCATGCAGGAGATGGGGCTAACGCCGGGCCAAGTCACAGTCTCCAGCCAGCGGAAGAAAAGATAGAACCCTTTTATCGCCACAGAATCCGCTCGGATTTCGCAGCCCGGTCGTCTAGTGGTCAAGGATGGGGGCCTCTGGAGCCTTCGACCTAGGTTCGAATCCTAGCCGGGCTAAATTTGAGCTTTTTTTATAAATCAGAGCATATCTCAAGCTCCGTAGGTTACCGATATCCCGAATCAGTCCCTGACTCCTGAGAACTCGCTCGCTTCGGCCAGGACGCACGGCCTTTCTTGACTCGAAGAGTCTTGCCTTCGGCCTCGAACTCCAGTAGGTCGCCGTCTCTGAAAGAGAAGAGGGAATCCTTCGCAAGATCTACGGGGACATAGATGAAGAACTTGTCGTACTTCTTGCCTCCAGTTTGCGTCGGCCTGTTGAAGAACCTGCCCTTTCCTTTGTTAACCAGTTGGGGTCACAGATTGGTGCCACAGTTCCTTTGATATCAGATTCCGACTACCAAATTGGTGTCATAAACAAGATATGCTAGGCAGGCGAGTCCCGAGCGGCCTTGAGGCGTAGACTTTGGGCACTGATTCTTATTGTGATCATCATCGTGTCGGTCGTCGCCTTTCTCTCCTTCTACCCCGTCGAATCAGGACCAGGAACAGGGGGTCTGAACGTCCCCGTCGGTGCGTTCCTCTATCTCTGGTACGGCAACGCCACAAGTGGGGTCGGCGGGCTTGGGTCACCTGGCTGGAATAGCAGTACATACCCCGGCGGCGGGTCGGTGGTGGATACGCCTGCCATCGGCTACTATGTCTCGGACAGCAACGCTACCTTCCAGTGGCAGGTCAACGGGATGCGATCAGCCGGAATCACCTTCGCGGTGATCTCATGGTGGGGGCCATCAAGGACAGGCGAGGCGGGGGCCATCAACAAAGCGACTCTCGACTTCTTAAGGTTCCTCAAGGGAACCAACTCCGACTTCAAGGCCGCGATAATGGTTGACGCGTTCGAGGGCGGGAACAACCTCAACGAGTCCACTCTGACCTCCGTCTACGACTACGTGTACTCGCAGTTCGCATCGACCTATTCGAATTGGTACTTCTCCTGGGAGGGGCACCCCCTCCTGCTCTTCTTCAATCCTATCTACCCTCAGTCCAACGACACCCGCTTCACTGAGAGGACCATTGGCAACCGTCCGAATCCAGTCGACTGGCAATTTTGGAACGCACCGGGGACCTTCTTCAACTCGCAGCTCCAGCCTGGGGTGGATGCCGCCAACGACATCGGCAGCCCTTTCATCTCGCCTGCCTAGCATATCTTGTTTATGACACCAAT
>JAFLZE010000169.1 GCA_029785685.1 Nitrososphaerota archaeon
CTGACTGCTGACCGTACTCTGACCCCGATGTCCGAGCCCCTTCGGTACGTTGTCAGCACACCTGCTAGGGTTAACTAGAGACCGAGGCTTGTGTCCCGTATTGCCCTTCCTCGACATCGGCGCAAAGAGGGTGGAGTACGAGGTGCTGAAGGGAACCAGTCGTAGGCACACCTACTTTCGGCTGCGCCCTGATTTGAAACTAGAGGTGGTAATCCCCCGCGGCGTCAGGGTGGATGTGGAGAAAGCGATCAGGGAGCGCACCAAGTGGCTCACCAGAGAGTACGACCGACTAGCTTCGACCAGGAACGTCCTGGAAGACGACATGGTAATGCTGGAAGGGCGCCTGCTCAAGATAGTGCACGTAGAGGGGCTTGGCGAGGGTATGACGGTCGACTGGGGACGAGGTATCGTGGAGGTGTGCGCCGGCGAAAGAAAGAGGCTCAAGGAACTCCTCCGACGCTGGTTCCTGAAAGAAAGCTCGGCCTATGTGGTGCGAAAGGTCTCCGAACTGTCGCCCGTTGTTGGGGCCAGGCCGACCAGGGTGGACGTGCGAGAGATCAGCAAGTGGGGGTATTGCACCAGGACGGGAAGGCTCTCATTCAGCTGGCAGCTGGCAGCCCTCCCCGAACGGCTCAGAGAGTACGTGGTCCTCCACGAGCTGACCCACCTGTTAGAGTTCAACCACTCCGCCTACTTCAGGTTGAAGCTAAGAAAGGTGTGTCCTGACTTCCGGGAGAGGGAGAAGGAGCTGGACCTTGTCGTTCCATACGACCGCCTTGCACCTCCATGATCTGCTTGTCACGCTTTCTCCCTTTTCTCCTGGCCGTGGAACTTTCGCCTGTTTCGCAGGCTTACTGCGACCCACAGGACGAAAATGAAGGCGATGACCACAGGATCAGTGAAGAGCTGGAAATAGGCAAGGGCGAGCACGAGCGCCGCCACGATGGGGAGCGCTAGCAGGAGCTTGTTCCTTGGAGACATGTTGCCTCGCTGCAAGCAGGTGTCAGGGATAAATATCAAAGTTGACGGGACGTCTCCGTGAGCTACCAGCTTTCAGGCGCCCAGGAGCGCAGAAGGAACAACGAGGCGAAGGCCAACGAGTTCTACGAGAAGGTGCGAAAGCAAGAGCAAGAACTCCGGGACCTTCAATCCAAGTTGGCGACCACCGAGAAACTGTACGCCGACTATCAGGCGCAAAAGAACGAGCTGGACAGCAGGATGAGGATACTCGCATCAAGCATGGACACCACGAACAGGGGTTTGGCCGACTTGAAGAACCAGATCACTAGCAAGAAGCAGGGGATCGAGAGGGACCAGGCTGAGATGGACAGGTTCCAGAGCGAGGTGGTGCGGCTGGACCGTGAAATCGGCGAGCTCATGCGGAACAGGCCGTCCTAGTACCTGCGCCGTCCCGTCCTGAGAGGAGACCCGTTGCTATCTAGATGTTCAGCCCGAACCCTTGGACGAATGCCTCGGCCTTTCTCATCTCGATAAGGAAACCCACTCCCTTGGGGGTGATGTTGTATGTTCTGTTCTCCCCGTCCTGCTTAACTTCAACGAGCCCCTTTGCCAGCAGGTCTTCGAGGTACCTCACCAGTCGCTCATGCGAAAGGTTGGCCTTGTACAGGATATGGGTCGGTTTTGCGTCGCCTTCTTCCTTCACAGCGTTGAGGATGTCCAAGTTTATCCTGAGGACGCTCCTCTGTTTTTCACCTTGGGCCAACCACTTCGCTCCTGACGACGAAAGTAAGCAGTGACACGAAGCCGAGGAATTGGATCCCGGTGCCTATGACGAAGAGCATGTCACCCAGCACGAGGACTGAGACGAGCAGGACCATATGCGCTGCCAAGATAAGCCCAAAGCCGAGCAGCACCATCGCCGAGAACCGACTCTTCCCTCCTGACCTGATCAGGGCCCCTTGGAACACGATGAACGCGAGCAGCAATAACGACACGAAATAGCTGAGAAGGGAGAAGCGATACAGCCCAAGGGCGGCGGCTCCCGCGAGCACCACGGGCACGGCCGTTGCCCTGCTACCGTATGCCGCCCTGGCGTAGCTCACGGCGACCACGAGATATGCGACCATCTGAATCGCAAGATAAGAGAACGAAGCGTAGAGCGTGAGCGCCCTCCCCGCCGGGACCTCGACGAGGAGCCTTCCTGACACCAGGGACGTCCCTGCATCCACGGCCAGCCCGATCCCAAGAAGCATGAACCCTACATCAATCGACCCGAGAATAGGGCTCCTGAACAGCCTGTTTGACCTGTAGGCGTAGTAACTTGTCAGCAAAGCGACGAACGCACTACAGATGTTGAGCCCGAAGGTAATCAACGCGCCGCTGGGCATTCGGGATTCTTTCGTGCCGAGTTTCCGCTTTAACCTTTCCGAACCCGGGTCTAGACCGAAAGTCCAGACGCTCATTTCCGCCCCGCTATATACTCCTGAAGCCCAACAAAACCATCACTGACATGAACACGAAGAAAATAGCAGTCGCCTCAACTCTGGGGGCGCTCGCCGTAATCGCTGTCCTCTTCGCCCTCCCGGCGATGGCAGCGGCCGCGAGCTCACCACAGACAACCAACCCACAGCGGCTCATGCAGCACTCTGCCTACATCCACTCACAGAAGATACAGCTCTCCGTGGGCCAGAACATCACCCTGACCAGCGTCGCCGGGGGATACTGGTTGGTCGGGGACCGGGCAAGCAACGGCACAGCCTCGGGGACCATGTCGTTCCGGGTAACTGGAGCCTTCGCAGGAGGATACACGATATCGGTCACCGGTGGTTCACTGAACATCAACGAGACCACCTACAACATCTCGTCCGGTTCGGCTGAACTCGGTTCGTTCGGCCGCGTGATGGTCGGCCAGGCACAGGCCGGAAGCGCACAGTTCATGTTCCTCGACAGGAACCTGGGCAAGTTCGGCAGCACAAGCTATGGCGTCGTCCGCGTCGATCTGACGAGTGGAACTTCCGAGTTCGCCGCGCGGCTGCTGGTCACCATCTCTGCGTAAAGTGGCGGGGAGTCCCCGCCCTTCCCCTTTTTCCCCAGAGGCGTCAGATTAATACACGGCCAAGTCCCGGTGCTCTTCAAATGCAATACAGGAGACTGGGAAGCGCTGGCATCAAAATCAGCGAGCTTTCGCTGGGGGCGTGGGTGACGTACGGAGGGCAGGTTGGAGAAGATGTCGCCATGAAGTGCATGTCAAGGGCCTTCGAGCTCGGCGTGAATTTCTTCGACAACGCCGAAGCCTATGCGGGGGGGAACGCAGAGACCGTGATGGGCAACGTAATCAAAAAACTCGGCTGGAAGCGGACAGACATAGTAGTCTCAAGCAAGGTCTTCTGGGGAGGAGAAGGCCCCAACGACGAAGGGCTTTCGAGGAAACACGTCTACGAGGCATGCAGGCGCTCGCTGAAACGAATGCAGATCGATTACCTCGACCTTTTCTTCTGC
>JAFLZE010000016.1 GCA_029785685.1 Nitrososphaerota archaeon
CAGGCAGTTCCTGGAAGAGGTGTTCTACCCGGCCAGGGTGCTCACGGTGAACACCGTCTGGCTCCCGGACGGGGAGAGACAGCGACTCGACGTCTATCCCCCCGGCCTTGGCCGCTATCGTCACGAAGGACCTGTCCCCCCTGTCCAAGGACACCGAGAGGTACATCTCTGAATCGTGCGGGAAGCCCTCCTCCAGCAGGAGGGCGGACGGCTTCTCCCCGCCGATGGGGAGCCCGAAGATCCTCTTCGCTTCGACTTCGGCCTTGTCCGGCCCGTCCACCAGGGCGATGCCGCCGGCCTTCCCCCTGCCGCCGGCCAGGACCTGGGACTTCACAGCCAGGGGAGGCTTCAGCGACGTGAACGCGGTCCGCACCGACGCGACGTCGCGGACCAGGGTCGACCTGGGCACCGGAAGGCCGTACTCTCGGAAAAGGTCCTTCGCCTGATACTCGTAAAGGCGCATAGCAGGCGCGCAAAGCCATGGGGATTAAAGTTAGCGTCTGGCTCGTCCCAGGGCAGAGCGGGCGCGAAGGCGGTGGACGCGGGCCATCTGGAAGCCGAACGGCGGCGCAGGGGCGCCATGAGACCGGCTCAGGGACCCGGACCTGCCCGCGGCTCGATGGACAACATGTCCACAGCGGATATATAGGCCGGGACGAAGCGACGTATCAATGTCCAACCAACCAGAACACGAAGAAGCGCAACCACGCGAACCAAACACCATCTACGTCGGGAAGAAACCGACCATGAACTACGTCCTCGCCGTCCTGACCCAGATCAACAACGGATCCAACGTGGTCACCGTGAAGGCTCGCGGACGAGCCATCTCGCGGGCGGTCGACGTGGCCCAGGTCCTGACGAAGAGGTTCGCCACCGACGTGCGGGTGCAGAACATCTCCATCAACACGGAGCAGGTCAAGAGCACCATAACCGGCGGAATGAACAACGTCTCCTCCATAGAGATCAAGCTCGGGAAGTAAAGATCCCAGGAGACGGCCGATGGAAGCCCCGCTGCACCCCGTCAGCCAGCGGCGGCTTTGAGGCCCCGGGGGGCGCACCAGGCGCTCCTTGCCGCAGGGGCCTCCGAACATTTTTTATGCGCGTATAGCGAGCGCCCTCAGAGATGCAGCCAAAGCTCCCCATCTGCGCCTTCGACGCGAAGACAGGGATACTCTGCGGTAACTGCGAGGCGAGGCTTTCGAAGGGGGAGATAACGCATGCCGACGTCGATGCGTCCAGGGCGATCGCCAGCCTGGCCGACAGGTTCCCCGAGCTGGCCAAGGTCACGCTGAAGCGCGCCACTGAGACGCGCGGTTCCTACGTGCTTGAGTTCGAGCGGTCCGATATGGCCTCGCTGAGGTCGAACCCGCAGCTCCACGAAGAGCTGGAGGGGGCGCTGAAGGGGAAGGCGTACCTGGTGGGGGCGGGGGTGAGCGACAGGCAGTTCCTGGAAGAGGTGTTCTACCCGGCCAGGGTGCTCACGGTGAACACCGTCTGGCTCCCGGACGGGGAGAAGAAGACCAAGGTCGTGGTCCCGGCCAAGAGGAGCGAGAGGAGGCTGGGGGACTTCGACAAGCTCAGAGAGACTGTCAAGCGCGCCAGAGGGATCGACCTGTTGGTTGAGACCGAGCGCGAGGTCGCGGCCAGCCTGCACTCCTAGGGCTGGAGCCTTTCCGGGTCCCTCGGGAAGAGCACCGCCTCCTTGACGTTCTCGATGCCGAGGAGCTTCGCCGCGAACCGCTCTATGCCGAAGGAGAACCCTCCGTGCGGGGGGACCCCGTAGCGGAAGGGCTCCGTGAACCACTCGAGGGCCTTCGCGTCCATCCCCTTCTCCTTGATCTGCGCCATTATCTTCTCGTGGCGGTGCTCCCGCTGCCCCCCCGACGAGAGCTCCAGGCTCCCGAAGAAGAAGTCCGTGGACCTGGCGAACTCAGGGTCGTCGTCGTACCTCATGATGTAGAAGGGCTTGGGCTTGGACGGGAACCTGTTCACGAAGAAGAAGTCGGACCCGTGCTCTTCCTTGGCGTAGGCCGCCAGGACGTCCTTCGCCTCCTCGTCGAGGTCCTCCCCCCTGGGGAGCTTCTTCCCCTTCGACTCGAGGATTCCGTAGACTTCTGGGAAGTCTATCTCGGGGAGGGGGAGCTCCGGCATCGGGAGCTCGCGCTTCAGCAGGGAGAGCTCCCCGGAGCAGCTCTTGTTCGCCTTCTCTATGCCGTGGACCATCATCTCCTCTTCGACGCGCATCACGTCCTTTTCGTCCGCGACGAACCCCATCTCAGGGGCTATGGTCCTGTGCTCGCTCAGGTGGCGCGGGGTGTGCGAAAGCTCTGCCCGCCAGTTGGCCCCCAGGTCGTACACCCTGTCGAACCCCCCGGCGATGGTCAGCTGCCGGTGGAGCTGCGGGTCCTGCCTGAGGAACGCCTCCCTCCCGTAGTAGTCGATCTTGAAGACCTCGGACCCGCCCTCAGACACCCCGCCGATGATGCTCGGGGTGAAGGCCCTGATGAACCCGGAACCCTGGAGGTACTCCTCGAACCCCTGGACCAGGGCGTTCTCGATGGTGAACACCGCGGCCGTCTCCGGCCTGCGGAGCTCCAGGGACCTCCACTCGAGGCGGGTGTCGAGCGCCGCCGGGGTCACCCCCCTCGGGTCAAGTGGGAGCGGGGCCGCGGCCCTGGCCACGACGTCGATGGACGACGGGAGTATCTCGAAACCCATCCTGGCAGCCTTGCTCTCCTTCACCTCGCCGACGCAGGAGATGACGTCCTCCTGGTGGAGCCCGGAGACCAGGGCGAAGAGTTCCGGTGGGACCGCCTTCTTGGGGACGGCCACCTGGACCACCCCCCTGGAGTTGCGCAGGAGGACGAAGCTGATCCCCCCGAGGGCCCGGACGTCGTGGACCCACCCTTCGAGGCGGACCTGCCTGCCTACCCTCGCCTTGAGGTCAGCGGGAGAGAACGGCTCTTGCAATGCGGGGGCTCGGGAGCGGGAGTAGAAATAGGTTCGACGCCCTAGCCAGAGCGGCGCGTGGAGGGCGGCCTCTCGAGGGAGAAGAACGTCGCCGCGGCCTCCGGGCTGATGATCCTGATTTCGTAGCTCGCCGCTAGCTGTCTCGCGTCGTCGTCGGCCCTCTCTAGGGGACAGACCACGACGAGCGAGCAGCCCGTGTCGAGCTTCTTGGCGTAGGACTTCACCATCTCTGTGGTGCTGACGGAGTCGTAGATGTCGAAGGCGTAGAACCGGTCCCCGTCTGAGAAGAGGAGGTTGAAAGAATGGACCACCCCGGACTCCCCCTGGACCGCGCGCGGGACCACCGGCTTCAGCCCCGCCCTGGCGGCCCCCACTTCGAGGGTTAACTTCTCTAACTCCAAAGGACCCTACGGGGCGCCCGGCCCGAGGTCTGCTTATAAGCGATGTGGAAGCCCGGCACGTAGCCCGGGCTAGAGCGCGCTGAAGTTGTTCGTCCACTGCTGGTAGGCGCGGAGCATGTCCGGGGACACGGAAGGCTTCCTCGTCCTCATTATCTCCTTGAAGTCGCTGATGTCTATGGGGCGCGGGGTCGACTCCTTGTCCAGGGCGTTGCCTGACTTGAACAGCTCTCTGACCACCCTCAGCTGGACCCCCTGGCAGATGTCCTTGATGTCGCTCCCAGAGTAGCCGTCGCTCAGCTTGGCCAGGGTCGCGGGCTCCACGTCCTCGGCCAGCGTCAGCGGCGCCGTGTAGAGCTTGAACTGGGCCATGCGCGCCTCGTTGTCCGGGAGGGGGACGAGTATCCTCTTGGCGAAGCGGCGGAGGAATGGCGGGTCCAGGGACCAGGGCTTGTTCGTGGCGCCTATGACGTACATGTGGAGGTTCTTCCCCTTGTCGTTGATCCCGTCTGTCTCCTTCAGGAACTGGTCCCTTACCCTCACCTCGCCACCGACCTCCTGGCTCCTGGTGCCGAGCAGGGAGTCTATCTCGTCGACGAACACTATCACCGGCTTGTTGTCAGCCAGCATCTTCCTGGCGTTGTTGAAGAGCTTGGCCACGTTCTTCTCCCCCTCGCCCAGCCACTTGCTCATGATCGACGCCGCGTCGACCGAGATGAAGTACCCGTCTATCTCCGCCGCCGTGGCCGCCGCCACCATCGTCTTGCCGCATCCTGGCGGGCCGTAGAGCAGGATCCCCCTGGGCCAGCCCAGCTTGAAGAGGTCGGGGCGCAGGAAGGGGAAGACTATCGACTCGCGGATGGCCTGCTTGCAGTCCTCGAGGCCTATGACGTCGTCCCACTTGACGTCTGGTTTCTCTGTGACGACGAGCTCGTTGAAGGACGCCTTCAGCTGCTGCACGACCTGGGGCCCGGCCGGTGAGTTGGGGCTCGCCGACGTCGGACCGGGTGCAGCCCCGGGCCTCGCCGCCGGGGGGGTCCATTCGGCTTCTGTTGGTTGGTCCTGCGGGATCAGCCCGTGGGCCGCCTGTATCGCTTTGACCCTCTCCTGGTATGCCATGGCGCGCTCGGTGTACTGCTTGTTGAGCCTGTAGTCAGGGTAGAGGTGTACTAGCTTCACCAGGGTCGATATGGCCTTCTGGTACATCTGGATCGCCATGCCATGGGCCCCCTGCGAGTCAAGCCTGATCGCTTCCGACGCGTACTTCTTCGCGTCGTCTTCCAGCTCCTTGGCTGCGACCACGCTCAACTCTCCGAGCCCCCCTCGCCGAGCTTGACCTTCCCCTGGGCCATGAGCGTGAGCATCGCCTGCTCCACCTCGTCTGAGGGTATCTTAAGGACAGAAGACGCGTCGGTTATGTCGACGTTTCCGTTGTGGATGGCCGCATACTGGAGCACCTGCTCCTCCGCCTCGTCAGGATGCGCGCGCGGCGGGTAGAGGGCGCCGAGTATCTGGGACGCGTCATCCTCCTCGTCGTCGCCGGCCTCGAGGAGCGGGGTCCTCTCCTGGAGCTCCGGGGCTTCGCGCTGGATCGCCCGCGGGGAGACCATGAGTGTCCGCTTCATCTCCTCGGCCCTCTCTTCGGCTAGCCTCCTTGCCTGCTCGATGAGCTCTTCGCCGTTGTCGGTCTGGATGTTCAGCTGGATGTCAGGAGACACGTTCCCCATCCCAGCCATGGTCTCGCTGAGGGCGCTGTTGATCTCGTCTGACGCGTGGTCCAGCGAGGGGGCGATCCCCTGGACGGTCTTGTTGACCTTGCGGAGGACCTTGAAGGCCATGCTCATGTGCGACATCACGTCCCCGACCTCAGCTATGCTCTCCAGCCTCAGGACCACCTGGGTCAGGGCGAGCTCGCTGGCATAGACCACCTTCCCCACCTTCCTGAGCTCGGCCCACTCGTTGGCGTAGACGTTCGCCTTGGACTGGTCCTTGGTCTTCATCGCCCTCAGGGTCGTGTCGAAGAGCGTCTTGCGCCTCTGCTCGACCCGGGCCCGGATGCTCTCCAGCTCCTTGCGGTGGTATTCAATCTCCTTGATCGTCGACGTGATCTTCGGCTTGATTGCCTCCTCGCGGCCTATACCCAGTAGCCTCAGAGGTGCACGGGCGGACAAATACGCCGGCTCAGGGGTCGACCCCCATAATCACGGGGTTGGTCAACAAAAGCGATACAATATGGTGAATGTTTGTTTGAACTCTCAGGCCGTCGCCCTGATCGGGGGAGGAGCTAGCCGACGGCGCGCCGGGGCCGCAGGCCTCAGAGGAGGACACGCCGGAACCCAGTTCCCACTCGGGTTGGAGAAAATAAAGGAGCGAGGGCTCCTTCTTAGTAGGAGGCGCCCTCAGTAGAGGTTGTTTCGGCAGACGGGAGAGACGAGGGGATGTCCGGGAACTTCTCGCGCATGCGAGTCTCCGCCACGGCTGAGGCCTCGGCCAAGATTTTCTCGGCGTCCTCGTTGGCGGCTTCGAAGTTGAGGGAGTATCCACCTACTGTCCCTGCGTCCACCAGGATGCTGCTGAGCAGACCAGAGATCTCGCCGATCTCGTTCTCGGCTTCCGGCAACACGCCCACCAAGCCTTGCTTGACGTTGCGTATCACCGACATGGCCGGTGTCAGGGTGACGACGATGTCGCCCAGTTCCGTGATGGTGTTGAGTCTGAGCACTATCTGCTCCAGAGCGAGCTTGGCCTGGGTGACCATCTTGTTCATCTTTCTGATCTCGGCCAGCTCGTTCGCGAAGACGGACGCGTGCTGAGTGTCGTGTTTCTGTAGAGAGCTGACGACCTTTGTGAAGATCGAGTTGTCTCTCTCCCTGAGTTTGGTGGATGTGGAGTCGAGTTTGGCTACTTGGACTTGGATTTGGCGGACTGCGAGGTCGAGTCTCGGCTTCAGGGGCCCGGGGCTCCTCACGGAATCCTTCACCCGAGTTCCGAAACTCTGGCTGTTTTGCTTTTCCCATTTACCTGCGAACGTGGACATAGGTAGCTTCGAGCCTCAACAGCCCCAAATTCTCTATGTGGGGAGTAGTATAATCTGTTTCACCAACGCATTAACTATTGTTCTTTTTTCTTGACACGCGGTCCGAAGCGAGCTTTTTCTGTCCCCGGGCCGGCGCGGCAGGCGTGAAGGTCGCGGTGCTGTCGGACACCCACGGGAACCTCGAGGCGTTGAGCGCCGTCCTCGGGCAGACGGAAGGGTACGACCTGTACTGCCTGGGGGACTACGTCGACTATGGGGCTCAACCCAACGAAGTGATTGCGGCGCTGAAGGACCGGGGGACGAAAGGAATCGCCGGGAACCACGACGTGGCCGCGCTGACCGGGGACAGGTCCGGGTTCAACGCGAGGGCGGCCATGTCCTCGGTCTGGACGGCGGACCGCCTCACAGAGGAGAGCAGGCGGTACCTCGGGGGGCTCCCCCTTGATCTGAGGGCGGAGATAGGCGGGGCGCAGGCGTACTTCGCCCACGGCAGCCCGGACGACAGGCTGTGGGAGTACGTCGACCCCAGGACCCACCAGGACCTCTTCGGCCACTACCTGGACAGAGCGGGGGCCCGCGCAATCGGACTGGGGCACACGCACGTCCCCTATGCGTGGAAGGAAGGGGAGGGGGTGGTGTTCAACCCCGGCTCCGTGGGGCAGCCCCGTGACGGCGACTGGAGGGCGGCCTTCGCCATCGTCAGCTTCGACGGCGGCCTGGTGGAGGTCGAGGAGAGGAGGGTCGAGTACGACGTACAAGGTGCGGCGAAGAAGATACTGGACGCCGGGCTCCCCGAGCTCTTCGCCCGGAGGCTGCGCACAGGCACCTGAGCCCCCGCCCGCGGGGTTACGGGAAGCCGGGTACGCGGCAGGGCGCAGTGTCCGGACGCGAAGTTATCCTTAAGACCCCCGCCGGGCAGACTTGGGGTGGAAGCCTTGGGGAACAGAGCCGGTGGTTACAAAATTATCCCGACGCGCTAAGAAGCGACCCACACTCAGCCAAGACTACGACTGGAAGAAGATAGAAGCGAAGGTCAGGGGCTTCTATGCGTCCCCCCGGACGAAGGCAAAGGCGGCCAGGGCGGTCTCCAAGAGCAGGCCCATCGGCTACGTCGAAGGGCCGCCGACCCTGAACAACCAGCCCCACGTCGGCCACGTGAGGGGGAGGATGATGAAGGACCTCTGGTACAGGTACCGGACCATGAAGGGGGACAACATAGTGTTCCGCGGGGGGTGGGACACCCAGGGGCTCCCGGTGGAGCTGCAGGCGGAGAAGGAGCTGGGGCTGTCAGGGAACAAGTGGGAGGACCTGGAGAAGGTGGGGGTCGACAAGCTGGTCGCCGAATGCAAGCGCATCATAGGCCGATACAGGGCCGACTGGGACGAGGCCGACGCGCTCCTGGGGCTGATGCTGGACCGCGAGCGTGCCTACATGACCTATCGGGACGGGTACATAGAGCGAGAGTGGTCATACCTGGAAAAGGCGTGGAAGAGCGGGCTGCTGGGGGAGGGGTTCAAGGTGGTCCCCTACTGCCCGAAGTGCCAGACGGCCCTCAGCGCCGGGGAGGTGAGCCTAGGCGGGTACGAGAAGCTGGACGACCCGAGCCTCTACTACAAGGTGAAGGCCGAGGACGGGGCATACCTCGTCCTCTGGACCACCATGCCGTTCACCGTCGTCACCGACGAGCTGGTGGGGGTCAAGCCCGGGTCGGAGTACGAGTACGTGGCGGCGGGGGACGAGGTCTGGGTGGTCAACGCCGAGAGGAAGGACGCCCTGGCCAAGGAGCTGGGGGTGGAGTTCGGCGAGACGAAGAAGCGGGTGAGGGGGGAGGAGCTCGAGGGGCTGCGCTACGAGCACCCGCTGCTCGACATCATACCCGGGCTGGGCAGGCTGAAGCTCAGCGGCGCGGTGCACAGGGTGGTGGCCGAGGAGTACGTGGACGTGACCACGGGGACCGGCCTGGTGCACATGTCCCCGGCAAACGGCGAGGAGGACTTCGCCGTGGCCCAGAAGAGGGGCGCCCCGGTCTTCGCCCCCTTCGACGACAGGGTGAGGTTCACCCAGGAGGCAGGGAGGTTCTCCGGGCTCTTCGCCAGGGACGCGGACCAGGCTGTGATAGACGAGCTGAGGTCCAGGGGCGCCGTCGTGGCGGCAGGGAGGATAGTCCACGACTACCCCGTCTGCTGGAGGTCGGATGACAGGCTCGTGTGGCTCGCAAGGCGCGAGTACTTCTACTGGGTGGACAGGATCAGGGCTGACGTCGTGAAGGCGGCCGAGAAGGTCGAGTACTTCTTTGAAGGGCCGAAGAACAGGTTCCTGGCCGGGCTGGCCGAGTCCCCGGCGTGGTGCGTGACCAGAGAGAGAGTCTGGGGGACCCCGCTCCCCATATGGGTCTGTGAAGTCTGCGGCGAGAAGGCAGGGGCGTTCTCCAGGAAGGCGATCGTGGCCCAGGCGGCGGAGCTCCCCGACGGGCCGAAGTTCGAGCTCCACCGTCCCTGGATGGACAGGGTCGTCCTCCGGTGCCCGAAGTGCGGCGGGAGGGCGAAGCGGGAGCCCTATGTCCTGGACACCTGGCACAACAGCGGGGCCGCGCCCTACTCCTCGTTCACCGACAGGGAGTTCGACGAGCTCGTCCCCGTCGAGTTCCTCACCGAGGCCATAGACCAGACCAGGGGATGGGCCTACACGCTGCTCCTCCTGAACGTGATCCGGACGGGCAAGCCGGCGGCCCCCTACAAGGCGTTCCTTTTCCAGGGGCACGTCCTAGACGAAAACGGCCAGAAGATGAGCAAGCGGCTGGGGAACGTGGTGCAGGGGCTGGACCTCCTCCGCAACAACTCGGTGGACGTCGCCAGGTTCTATGTCCTGGCCAAGGCGTCCCCGGAGGACTCGGTCAACTTCGACCAGAAGGAGATGGCAGGGAGGGCATACCAGGTGATGAACACACTCTATCACCTGCACCTGTACCTCCAGCAGAACGGAGCCGTTGACGGCTACGCGCCGGAGAAGCACAGCCTGGCCTGGGCGGCCAGGAGGAAGGCCCTCACCCTGGTGGACAGGTGGCTGCTGCAGAAGCTGGACCAGGCGCAGCGTGACGTGGAGCGGTGCTACTCGACCGGGAGGTACAACGAGGCGGCGAAGAGCCTCGAGGAGCTGGTGATCACCCACCTCAGCCAGACCTACGTCAGGCTGGTGAGGAGCGAGCTGTGGGACGACGACCCCCGGGGGGTCGGGAGGCGCCTCGCGGTCTACGCGGTCCTGGGGCACGCGCTCAGGAGGGCCGACGAGCTGCTCCACCCCATGGTCCCCTTCGCGACCGAGTACCTCTACCAGGAGCTGTTCGATGGGGGGAAGTGGGAGACCCCGGTCCTGGCCAAAGGGATGGGGAAGGTCGCCGGGCGGAGCTCGAAGAAGGCCGAGGAGGTCGTGGACTTTTCGCTCAAGGTCGAAGAGGCGTGCAACTCGGCCAGGGCCAGGGCCAAGCTCAAGCGGCGGTGGCCCCTCAGGGCGGCGGAGCTGCTGGTGCAGCCCGCGGCGGAAGGGGTCGCCAGGCGGGCGAAGGGGACCGTGTCCCTGCTCTGCAACGTGAGGGGGGTCGCAGTGGCGACGGAGCCTGAGGGGTTCCCGGCGTCCTTCGTCCTCAGGGCGAACACCTCGAGGGTTGGCGCACTGTTCAAGGAGAGGACCAGGGAGGTCCTCGCTGGGATCGGGCCCCTGGAAGGGAAGGAGGCCCTCGGAGCCTACTTCTCGGGGAGGCCGGTCAGGGTCGGGTCGTTCGACGTCCCTCTTTCGGTCTACGAGCTGACGGTCACCCCCGCAGAGGGGTTCGAGGTGGCTGAGAAGGGAGGGGTGTTCGTCGCCCTCCCCAAGGTGAGGGACAGGAAGCTGGTGGCCGAAGGCCTCGTGAGGGACCTGGCGAGGAGGCTGCAGGCCCTCAGGAAGGAGAAGGGGTTCGTCCCGACCGCGATGCTCAGGTCGGCGTCGGTGGCCGGGCTGGAGCCCGAGGACCTGGAGTTCGTCGAGCCCCTGAAGGATGAGCTGGCGTACCTGGTGAGGGCGAAAAGGGTGAGCCTGTCCGCGGAGAGGTCCGGGAAGGGCTGGTCTGAGACGGAGCTGGACGGGAGGCCCCTCTACCTCAAGGTCGGCTAGGTCGGAGAAGTCGACGCCTCTTCTTTCTTTATCCAGGTGAACCTGATGCTGAGCCAGTAGCGCAGCAGGAAGGCTACCGCTATGCCGAAGAGGTTCGAGACGGCGTAGTTGATCCCCAGGTAGGCGGTGAACGCGTAGAGGATCGTCAGGTTGACGACGAGCCCGATCACCATCAAGGCGTTGAACTTCAGCAGGCGCACCGCGATGTGCCCATGGCGCCGGTCCCTGAAGGTCCAGTAGTCGTTGAGGAAGAAGTTCGAGAGGATAGAGGCTTCGATGGCCACCGCGTCGGCGTGGAGGTAGAACACCCGCTCGTAGACCAACGCGAGGAGGAGCCCTTCGTTGACCAGCACCCCTGAGAGCCCCACCACGTTGAACTTGATGAAGTTCAGCCAGTAGCTCAGTCTCAGAATCTTCTTGAGGTCCATTGTGTCATCATGCCGCGGCCGCGAGCAATGCGGCGAGCCCTGATTACGGATTATTTAACAGGCTCAGACGTCGAAGTCAGATAGGGACGACTGATAGGCGGCCAGGGGCCTCGCGGAGAATCCGAGGCTCCTGAGGTCCTGGGCGAACTCTGCGGCGAACCCGTGCACCGTGTAGACCATCTCTGGGGACACGGCCTTGACGAGGCCGATCAGCTCCTGGTAGTCGCAGTGGTCGCTGAGGGGGAAGGAGTAGTCGGCTCCCATGGTGAACTTGTACCCCTGGCCCAGCGCCCAGCCGCTGAAGGCCACGACTATGGCGCCGTGCTTCTTCTTCAGGTGGGAAATCATCCTGCTCCTGCCGCTCGCCATGGGGCTGATCATCAGCCACGGGCCCCGGGGGAGGGTGTCCAGGTCCTTGGACGGGTCGAAGGTCGTTCCCCGCTTCAGGGGGACGCCGTGGTCGATGTGGATGCGGTTCATCGCCGCCACCTTTTCGTGGTATATCATCGGCTCCCAGCTGGAGAAGAAGTAGGAGAGGAGCTGGGCCTTCCCCAGGGGGTAGCCCATCAGTACCACGGGGTTCCCCCTGTCGTAGGCCGAGGCGATCAGCGAGTTGACGTCCTTCACCAGCTTCGCCGTGGGAGGGAACACGTACTCCGGCGTGCCGTAGGTGGTCTCCATCACCAGGACACGCGCCCCGCGCGTCCTGCACTTGCCGAGGAAGGCCCTTGTCCTGCCTGATGCGTCGCCGGTGTAGTAGACCTCGTCTGCTATCCTTATGGCCCTGGACCCGAGTATGTGCCCCGAGTCCAGCAGCTCGACCCCCTCCACGGCGTCGGTGGTCTCTCCCAGGTCGAACCCCCTCGCCCTGGCCAGCTCCCCGGTGACCGACGACGCGATGATCCTCTCGTTCTTCGACGGGGCGTGCATGTGGTCTAAGTGGGCATGGGAGACGAAGGTGTAGTCAGCCCTGACTCGAGAGTGGGGGTCGAGGACGTAGCGCCTCCCCTCCAGGTCGACTTGGATGCCGCCGTTGGCGGTCACGGATGCGCCCCCCAAGATGCGAAGCACGACCGTTCGGGCTGGATTTAAGGTGTAGAGAGCCTGTACGCCTTCCAGCCCGCAGGCCCGACGGAGGCTTCGAAGCTCATCGCTGTCGAGACGCGGACGGTCCCGACCTTCGTCCATGAGCCCCGGGCAGGGTCGAGCTCCTCCAGGGGAGTGCTGAGCCGCCGCGCCAGCTCCGCGGCCCTGGGAGCGACGGTGACGGACACCCTCGCGGGCGCAGAAGAGACGTTCCCGAGGCAGACCACCTGGCCTGGGGTGTGGAAGGAGATGCCGCGGACCGAGCGGTTCCCGGACTCGACGCGGTCCCAGCCTGAGAAGCGGCCGCCCCCCTTCGACTCGAGCTTCCCCCCGCCGAGGAACAGGTGACCCTTCCCGCCCCCCCTGCCTACGAAGGCTGCCGAGTCCCCTCCGGCCCAGAAGCCTGCAGTCAGGACCCAATCGAAGGCCGAAACGGCGGGCGGGGCGACCGCGTCCTTCTCGGCGCCCTGGGGGAGGCCAAGCTCGCCTTCGACGAGGCACTGGAGGAACCTGGCAGCGGCGACAGGGTCCGGGGCTTCGCCGTGGGCCTCTTTGGCGTCGGCGTCAATCCAGGATGGGAAGGAACCGGGAGGGGCTCCGAGCTTCAGCGAGTCGTCGGCGACCGCCCTGGCCACCTTCGCGACGGCGAGCCCTCCGACCCCTGCCAACCCCACACGGTAGCAGAGGAGGGCGTGGGCCAGCGTGACCCTGGTCCATACGCCGCCGAGCTGGCCGTCGCCGTAGGAGCTGTTGAAGTACATCAGGTTCGAAGTGGGGACGGTCCTGGGTCCGTATGGGGTGTCGAAGTCCCTTTCGAGGAGCCTGTGGACGGCGGCCTGCTCTGCCGAGCCCATGAACGCGTGGCGGTAGGCCGCGACCGCCATGTCCGCTGTCTCGTCGGGCCTCAGTCGCCCGGCTGAGTCGCGGCAGAGCGAAATGAACCCCCTTTCGTCCAGGAGCTTCCTCCTCACGTGGTCGGAGATCAGCTTCGAGCGCTCGAGGAACTTGCCCGCGTCGCCTGGCTTCGACGTCGCGCGGGCCGCCAGGGAGGCGGCCTCGAGGGCCCCGGCGGCGGCCAGGGACACCTCGGGGAGCTCGTGGGTCGGATACCCCCTCCCCAGGCGCCTCCGCCACCCCTGGGGGAGGGCTGGGTCCGTGGCTACCGTGGCTTCCTTCGACGACGCCAGAAGGAAGGCGGCCAGCTTCTTGAGGAAAGGGTATGACGACCTTGACGCCTTCCTGTCCTGGCCCAGCAGCAGGGCGTAGGACGCGGCCTGGAGGAACACTGCGGTCTCGAGGACCCCGGGCCGGGCCCGGTCCAGGGAGTGTGGGAGTGAGCCGTCCCTGCGCGCCAGCGACTTGGTCTCTGACGTCACCGCGGAGGCTAGCTTCGGCTCGAAGTAGGTGAGCGCCCGCAGCGACTCGTACCTGTCGAGCAGGTCGTCCGCCCAGGGGGCGGTCCTGAGTGCCTCCAGGGCCCAGGCTGCCGCCTCGGCGACAGCGGGGTCCGAGCAGGAGAGCTCGGCTGAAGGAGAGGGGGCGCGGCAGTCGGCGGAGCGGAGCCGGCCGAACTCAGCGAGGGCCTCCTCGAGCTTCCCCGGAGTGTAGATCGACGCGAACTCGACCTCCCTGACCTCCCCCGGCGCGACGTCCAGCTCGTGGACCGACAGGGCGAGGACCTGGCCGGACATGCCGGCGGTCCCCTCGGGGACCTCGCCGGACGTCACCGCGTCCAAGGCCCTGGCCCTGCTGGTCGTCATGAAGTACCTCGACGGAGACGGGTGCGCGCCGATCACCCTGGCGGCCGGCGGGTCGGAGATCTCGTCCATGGCGACGTGGCTCTCCCGGTTGAAGGCGTTGACCCCGAGGGAACCCCAGCGGGCGGGGGCCTCGAAGTGGGCCGCAGCGACGTCGCTGACACCGAGCACCCTGAGCCTCACCTGGGAGCGGCCAGAGTTCCTCAGCGTCACCCGCCTGACGAAGCCGGAGGGCCCGGGGAAGAACTCCAGGGACTGGACGACGTCGACTTCGAACATCCTCCCCGCCAGGCTCGCCGCCTTCGGGGCTAGCCTCAGGAGCCAGTCAGGCCTCTGGCCGGGGACGACCACCCCCGCCTGGACCTTGTAGACCCATATCTGCTCGAAGCCGAAGAGCGCGCGCTTCTCCTGCAGCGACTCCAGTGACCTGACCGCCCCGTCGGGGTCCACCAGCAGCCTGCAACCCCCCGAGTAGAGCGAGAAGGGGCGCCTCAGGGCCGAGGACCTGAAACCGGCGGACCTGGAGACCGATTCGGCTGTCGCAGCCACGCCTGGGACAGGGTCGACGGCGGATAATATCAGGAGGATTTACTGGATTTGAGCTTCGAGAGACCTTCCGTTAACCCCTCTGCGCCCTCTTCGCCCTCTTCCACCTGGTCCCCCCGGGGGTGTCTTCGACGACGACCCCGGCGGCGAGGAGCTCCGCCCTCAGCCTGTCTGACTCGGGGAAGTCACGCCTCTTCCTGGCCTCCTCCCTGGCCCTGACCAGCCTCGCGAGCTCCGGCTCCAGGTCCTCCTCCCCGAACTCGAGGATCCCGAGGACAGAGTCCGCCTTCGCCAGGGCGTCCAGCGCGGCCCGCGCCCCGGCCTCGCCGACCTCCCCCGAGTCGATCATCACGTTCATCTCCTTGGTGAAGGTCAGCATGGCGGCCAGGGCCCGGGGGGTGTCCAGGTCGTCGTCCATGGCCGCCTCGAAGCCTGCGAGGAATCCCCCCACCGCCCCCGGGACGCGCTTCGCCCCTCCCCTGACGGCCCTCAGCCTGGACAGCAGCTCCTGCAGCCGCGTCCGCTGGGACTTCGCCTGGGCCAGGGCCGCGTCGGTGAGGTCAGCCTGGTCCCTGTATCGCGCCGAGAGCAGGAACGCGCGTATCGTCAGCGGGTCCCACCCCCGCGCGGTCAGCTCCCTGAGGGTGACCAAGTTCCCGCTTGACTTGTGCATCTCCTCGCCGCGGACGTTGAGAAAGGCGGAGTGGATCCAGTAGTTGACGAACTTCTTCCCCGTGGCGGCCTCTGACTGGGCGATCTCGTTCTCGTGGTGGGGGAACCTCAGGTCCATCCCCCCGGTGTGGATGTCGAAGGTCTCCCCGAGGTACTTCATCGACATCGCGGAGCACTCGACGCTCCAGCCGGGGCGCCCCCTGCCGAACTCGGACTCCCAGAAGACGTCGCCGTCGTCTGGCTCCCGGGCCTTCCAGAGGGCGAAGTCGGCGGCCTCGTTCTTCTCCTCGTAGTGGTCGCTGGAGACCCTCCCTGCCGGCCTGAGGGAGTTGAGCTTCACCCCCGAGAGGGCGCCGTAGTCCTTGAACTTCGACACGTCGAAGTAGACCGAGCCGTCAGGGGCCCGGTAGGCGTACCCCTTCTCGTGCAGGGCATGGACGAGGGCGAGTATCTCGCTGAGGTGCTCCGTCGCCTTCGGCATCGCCTCCACCGGTTCGATGTTGAGCGAAGCCAGGTCCTCTAAGAAGGCGGCCGTGTAGAACCCCGTGAGCTCCCTCAGGGAATTGCCCGCCTGGGCCATCCCCCTGATTATCTTGTCCTCCACGTCCGTGATGTTCATCACCGATGTGACCTTGTACCCCTTGAACTTCAGGTGGCGCCTGAGCACGTCGTAGAAGACGAAGGTCCTGAAGTTCCCGACGTGGGCGTAGTTCCAGACCGTCGGGCCGCAGTTGTATATCCTGACCTCCCCGTCCCTGATGGGCCTGAACTCCTGCAGTTCGCGCCCGAGGCTGTTGAAGAGCCGGAGCAAGGTCGGTGGAGCCTCTCCGCCGTTGAGATAAAAGGTGGAGGCCGTCCGAGTGGAAGCCTCCGCCGCTACGTGGGACGCGAGGGGAGGCCGGGGGCCATCGCGCAGACTTTGCCTGCAGAGCGTGCGCCGCGGCCGGTAAAATAAAAGGAACGGGAGACTAGAACTACTTCAGCTTGCCAATCCTGAAGATGGCCTTGCCGCACGAGGCACAGGTGCCCTTGATGGCGGGACGACCGTTCTTCAGTTTGATTTGCTTGGGATTCTTGATCTCCCGATTTTTCTTCTTTTCGTAGACGCAGTATCCTGTTACCACTGCGATTGCCTCGGCAACCAATCAGAGCAGTTTGCTATATAAACCTGAGCCAACGGGGCTCAAATTGAGGTTTTTTCAGTTCTGGGGCGGTTTTGGCGGCGATTTGGGATTCCAACGCCTAGGTACCGAAGCGGAAGCGTTCCAGATTATTCAGGAATCAGGGCCTATGGGAGCGTCTTACCGTCTCGCATTTCTGATTTCGGCAATCGCGGCGCGGCTCATAGGAAGGAGCCGCCGGGCTCGCCCTTGGGGCCGAGCCGATTTTGAACCAAGGGACGAGATTCTCGCCTCGCGGCTCCGGCAGGGGCAGATTCCAAACGCTGCGATTCGATTTTAGGAGCGTCAGAAAAGGGGCGTGCCGCAGTTGTCCAGTACGATGCAGAGTCCGCGGGCGTTCGGGTCGCTGGTCATCGCGAGGATTGTCTATGCGATCAACTGGGTCAACGTCGGCGCGATATTCTATCTGATGGGCCCGGACCTGCACGCCGGGGTCCCGGGGCTCGGGCTCGTCACAGCCACGTTCTACCTCGGGCTCGGACTGCTGCAGGTCCCGGGGGGGATCCTCGCCGCGAAGTGGGGACCAAAGAGGGTGGTCGTCCTGGGGATATTCCTCTCTTCGGCTTCGGCGCTCGCGACGTCCTTCGCGTCCAGCGTCGTCGAGGTCGCCGTCCTCAGGTTCATCGTGGGTTGTGGGATGGCTTTCGTCTTCGCGCCTGCGACGATAATCATAGCGCGCCTCCTCCGCGGGGGGAAGTCCGGGATGGGGGTCGGCGTGATGAACTCGACCTTCGACCTGGGAGGGATCGTCGGGATCTTCGGGTGGGTGGTGCTGGCGTCCGTGACAGGGTGGAGACCGAGCCTCATGATGTCCGGGGTCCTGGGCCTGGCGACCGGGGCCATGGTGATCCTCTTCGTCCCTGCCGCCGGAGCGGCGAAGACGCCCAGGGTCGACAGAAAGGCCCTCGCCGCCGTGATGTGGGACAGGCAGCTCGTCCTCCTGGGGCTCGGGACGATCGGCTTCGGGATAGCGGCCACGGTCATCGCCGGGTTCATGACGCTCTACGGGGTCAAGTCGCTGGGGGCCTCCGGCGCCCTGGCCAGCGGCGCGACGTCCTTCGTGTACGTCGTCCCGATATTCGCTTCGCTCTGGGGAGGGCGCGCCTTCGACATCCTCACAAGGCACAGGATGGTGATGGTCGCGTCTCTGGTCGGGAGTGCGGCCGCCCTCGCGCTGGGGGCCTACCCCTCCCTGCTTGCGGCGGCGGCCTGCTCCGCCCTGGCCGGCCTGGTCTCCGGGGTCGGGTACACCTTCGCATTCGCGGGGGCGAGAGAGCTCAACAGGGCGGGGAAGGAGTACGAGAGCCTGGCGATCGCCTGGGTCAACAGCCTCTCGCTTACCGGGTCGTTCTTGCCGCCGATCTTCTTCTCCTACGTGGTCGACGCCTACGGGTACCAGGCCGGGTGGATCTGGTCCGGCGTCCTCACCCTGGCCTTCGTGGCGCCCGTCCTGCTCATGGTGGAGAGCTGGCGGGCTAGAGCGGCGTAGCGATTATCTCGTCGCCCTTCTGCACGTTGACTTCGAGCCCGGCGAGGCCTATCTCTTTGATCTCGGGGACCGGTATCCCCAGCTCCTCTATCTTCGACCTGTGACGGGATATGGCCTTCATCCAGGCTTCGGAGCGGTCCTCCGCCTTGGGGACCCCCAGCCCGGACTTGGCGGCCAGCTCCTCGAGCTTCTGGTCGTACTCGAAGAAGTCCTCCGGGAGCTTCCAGAAGTCGCTCATCGGCCTGAAGAGGAGCGGAGAGAGATAGATGAAGCCGTGCTTGAGCTGCCTCGATATCATGGCCTTGTCTTCCTTGCTCATCCTCTCTGCGAGGCGTTCCAGCATCGCCAGGGTCCCGGTGAGGTGCCTGGACTCGTCCCTGGTTATGTTCTTGAAAGCGGCCGCGTAGACCTTGTTGGTGGACCTCTCCCCCACCTCCTTGAAGATCAGCTGGGCGCCTATCTCGGCGAAGAAGAAGCTGGAGAATATCAGCTCCAGCGGATACTTCCCCCACGCCTGGTTGAAGGCGCTCCAGTAGCGCGCCCCGTTCTCGTATAGGGCCATGATGTTCCGGTGCGCCTTCTCCTCGAGCGTGGACTTGGGCTTGAACTTGTAGGGGAAGTTGGGACAGACCCGCGCGCAGGCCCTGCGGCAGACCTCGTCATGCCTGCACTCATCGAAGGCGACGGCCGACAGGAACTTCTTGGTCGGGTCCTCGAACTGGTGGGTCGCGGCCTGGACGGCGGCGGCGCCGAAGGCGCCTATCCCCGACTTCTCGAAGAGCGCGAGCTTGGACAGCCAGTATGCCTGGGCCACCCCCTCATCGGAGGAGTAGTTCTTCGCGTCGCACTCGTCCCAGGGGAGGTCGGCCGGGCCCCAGTTCTGCGGGAACCAGAGGTCGTAGGTCCTCAGGAGGGTCTCTGAGACCACGTCCCAGTTCCCCGGGAAGACGTTCCCTTCGTCTTTGCCCATGGCGCCATGTAGCCGGGCCGCGCTATTTACTCTTGCCCCGACGGACGGCTCCCCGGGCCGCGCCTGTGTAACGCATAATTATCGTCCGCGAGGAGGCGCCCTCGCGGTGGGGTGGCGGAGCGGTTACGCGTGCGCCTGCAGTCGCTGAACCGTCAGTGAGCGCATTCACATGGGTCCGAAAGTGGGAACGCCACCGGTGATCCCATCCCCACCTGTTTCTCTCCGTGGAGCGCCGGCCGGCCGCAGGAGGCGTCCACCGGGGTCGCTGTCATGGCCCCGCGTCCGTCTGTCAAGGTCGGCTGCCTGCTCAGCAGAAGGGGCCTTCGCGCACCAGGACGGCGGCGGCTAGCTTCAACGCAGACGTACTGCCGCAGGACGCTTGACGGCCCACGCTTGGTAGCATGGCTTCTGAGCGGCATAGAGAACAGCGACTGCTGGCGCCCTTCCGCGGCATCTCAGCCCGGCGAGGGGAGTGCTCCCTGCGGCCCCTAGACGAAGATCGCGAAGAGGACTATCGCAGAGATGAACACTATGGAGATGGTGTTCAGCACCTTGATCAGCGAGTTGATGGCCGGGCCGGCGGTGTCCTTGAACGGGTCGCCGACCGTGTCCCCCATCACGGCCGCCGCGTGGGCCGGCGTCTTCTTCCCGCCGAAGTTGCCGAGCTCGATGTACTTCTTCGCGTTGTCCCAGGCCGCGCCGCCGTTGGTCATCATGAAGGCCAGGAACACCCCGGACGCGACGCTGCCGATGAGGAGGCCTCCGAGGGCCAGGGGCCCGAGTATGAACCCTACCACCAGCGGCGTGGCCACTGCGAGCAGGGCGGGCTTTGCGAGCTCCCTGATGGCCGCCGTGGTGCTGATTCCGACGCACTTGGCGTAATCTGGCTTCGCCGTCCCCTCCATGATCCCGGGGATCTCTTTGAACTGGCGCCTGACCTCGTTCACCATCTTGATGGCCGCGCGGCCGACCGCCTGGATGAGGAAGCTGGAGAAGTAGAACGGCAGGAGCGCCCCTATGAAGATGCCTATCACCACCCTCGGGTCGCTCAGGGCGAAGGTGAGGCTAGCCCCCTGGGCGAGACCGTACTTCGCGAAGAGGTTGTGCTGGGCGATGAGCTTGTTCGCCTCGTCCTGGAACGCGAAGAAGAGCGCCACGGCCGCCAGTGCCGCGGACATCACGGCGAACGCCTTCGTCGTGGCCTTGGTGGTGTTCCCGACGGCGTCGAGCTCGTCGGTGACCTCCCTGACCCCCGCCTCAAGGCCTGCCATCTCGACGATGCCGTTGGCGTTGTCTGTGATGGGCCCGAAGGAGTCGATCGACATTATCACGCCGGTGAGAGAAAGCTCCGCCATGGCTGCGACCGCCGTGCTGTAGACCCCGACCAGGATCCTCGACGACTCGGCTACGCTCGCGGGGGTTGCGTAGTAGCCTATGAAGTAGGACACCAGTATCGCGAGCACCAGGACCATCGCCGACGGGGCCGTGCTCTGGAGCCCGGTCGAGAACCCGGCGAGGAAGTTCGTCGCTGCGCCGGTCTGGCTGGCCTCGGCCACGAACTTCACGGGTCTGTAGTTGTAGGAGGTGAAGTAGTCGGCGACCCTTTCGATGGCCACCACGACGACTATGCCGACGATCGCGCTGGCCAGGAGCGACCACCCCAGGACGCTACCCTTGAAGACGTACTCGCTGGCGACCGCGTCTATCGCCACGGCGATGACCCCGGAGATGAGCAGCGAGGTGTTCAGGGCGCCCATGGGGTTCTTCGAGATGCTCTTCCTGATGTAGAAGCCGCCGAGTATCGACCCGACGATCCCCGACGCGCCGAGGAGGAGCGGGAACGCGAAGAGCTGGTTGGCGGTCATGAGCGAAGCCAGCGACCCGAACGCGGAGCTCCCCGACGTGATGAGGGCCGCGAGTATCAGGACCGCGACGGAGATGACCACGAAGGACTCGTAGATGTCTGCGCCCATCCCGGCGCAGTCGCCGACGTTGTCCCCCACGTTGTCTGCGATGACGGCGGGGTTGCGCGGGTCGTCCTCGGGGATCCCGGCCTCAGTCTTCCCCACCAGGTCGGCCCCGACGTCTGCCGCCTTGGTGTAGATCCCTCCGGAGACCCTCATGAACATCGCGATCAGAGAGGCGCCGAAGCCGAGCCCGGCGAGGATCGCCGGGGTGGCCACTATGGCGCTCTGGAACACTATGTAGAAGAGCGAGACGCCGAGCAGCCCGAAGCCCACCACGGCCATGCCCATGACCCCGCCCCCTCGGAATGCGACGGTCAGCGCGCTGCCGAGGCCTTTCCGCGCAGCCTCCGCGGTCCGCGAGCTGGTCCTGACCGTCATGGCCATGCCGACGTAGCCTGCCAGGGCCGAGAGGAACGCCCCCACCAGGAACCCGGCAGCTGTCGCCCCGTTGGTCTTCAGGGGGAGGTCGATGAACACGTAGATCAGCACCGCGATCACCGCTGCGATGGGCGTGATCACCCTGTACTCCCTGTTGAGGAACTCGTCGGCGCCCTGCCTGACAGCGGTGGCTATCTCGACCATCCTGGCGTTCCCGGGGTCATGCCTCCTGACCGAGTAGACGAGGTACAGCGCATAGATCAGTGCGACCGCGGAGCCGCCGACCGCGAGGTAGCCGTAGTCGAAAGCCAATCGAACGGTGCGCCTTTGAAGTTCCCTTTAAAAGAATTGAGGGCGCTACCGTCTTCCGCGCTTCGTCATGGCGTAGGAGGCTATGAAAGGGAGGACCGTCGTCACCTCGGCGTCGATGCTGGCCTGCCTCGCGCTGACCTTCACCTTCCCCCAGGACACCGCCTCCCTGATGCGGGCTCCGCTGAGGGACCCGTCCGTCTCCTGGGCCGTGGAGACGTAGCACGCCCAGTCAAGGCCGCCCCTGAACTGGGCCCACCAGATCGTGTGGTGCTTTGAGATCCCCCCTCCCAGGACGAGGGCCCCGGTCTCCTTCGCGTCCGAGAACATGTCAGAGAGGCGGCGCTCGTCCCCGAGGAGGTCCAGCTGGAAGTCCCTGTGGCTCTCTGCGAACAGCCATGCCTGGCTCCCCACCGCCCCGTCGGTGATCCCAGGGACGAAGACAGGCACCCCCTTCTTCTGCGCCCAGTAGAGCAGCGACCGCTCGGAAGCGAGGTCTTTGCCTATCTCTGCGGCGAGCTCCTCGGTGGTGACAGACCGCTTCCTGTCGTAGACGCGGCCGAGGAGGGGCTGCATCCGCCTCTCGATCAGCGGGCCGTAGTCCTCCAGCGGGACCAGGACGTTCCCCAGCCGGTGATAGCCGGCCTTCTTCAAACGTGCGTCGTCCATGTCGAAGCTCCCGACGTAGTAGTCCCCGAGGGTCCGGGCTATGTCGTGGTCCAGGGTGCCGCAGGTCGTGATTATCGCGTCCACCAGCCCCGCCTTCACCAGGTCGATCAGGACCCCCCTGAGGCCCGTGGCTACGATAGCGGCAGGGAAGGAGAGGAACTTGGTGCACCCCTCCCTGGAGCACATGGCCTTGAATGTAGAAGCGACGTCGAAGAGGCTCCGCCCCATGAAGCCTCCTCCCTGGCCCATCCCATCCAGCAGAGAGGCCAGGTCGGGGGAGGCGGAGACGTGATAGTCCCGGACCTTCTCCAGCCCTTGGATCCTGGTCATCGGTGGTTCCGCCGGGGCTTGCGATTTTAACCGTTCTGTGGCCAGTTTCGGAGCGCGAGTCCCTCTCCGCGCGGCCCCGCTCCGCCCCGACGTCCTCGGGCGCCCTCCCAACTGACTTCGGCGCCCCTTCGGCGAGATGCCGCCAGTCCTCCGGTGGAACACATGCAGTCTCTTGAAACTCAGTCGTGCCCCGACTGCTCAGTGCCGCTGCTGGACGCCGGGGACGAGCTCGCCTGCCCGAGCTGCGGGGTGGTGAAAGAGAAGGCGGCGACCTGCACAGCGACCGGCTCGCAGCCGGATCAGCGCTACGGCCCGCAGCCCCTGGGGAGCTTCATGGGGACCTTGTGGGGGACGAAGGTCGAGCGCGCGACCAAGGGGATCACTGGCTCGAGCAGGAACTACGGGTATCTGAAGACGGTGTCAGACTTCACGGGGAGGGAGAAGGGACAGGATACGGAGTGCGCGAAGATGATCGAGAGGGTGTCAGAGAAGCTCGCCCTCCCGAAGTTCATCAGCCTTCAGGCCGCGGCGATAGCGAGGAAAGTCCTGGGGTCGGCCCGCACCAAGAGGAGGATGACCGTCGCCGAGGTGTCGGCATACTCGCTGGTGGCAGCATGCAGGATCGATGGGGTGACCTCTTCGAACGTGGGTGAGATACTCGCCGCCCACGCCGTCCTGGGGAGGAGGGTGACCACGTCGTCCATCATCCAGCTCAGCCTGGACTCCCCTGTGAGGACGTTCGCCAAGGGCCCCGAGGACTACCTGACGAGGGTCCTCGGAAGGCTGTCCATGAATCCGAACCTTGACTCGAAGCTCGCGAAGGCCGGAGCAGGGAAGGCAGCCTACTTCAACGCGGTCCGGTCACTCGCACTCGACCTGCTATCGAGCTCCGACAGGGTCGCCATGGCAGGGAGGAGGCCGTGCGCCCTTGCGGCAGCGGCGGTGTACTCCGCTGAGGTGGCCCTGTCGATGGCCGAGTCGAGGGGAAGACGGGTGACCCAGAGGGAGATGGCTGACTGCGCGGGGACGTCGGAGTACACCATCAGGGAGCAGTGCGCCATGTTCTTCACCCCTGCGCTCGCGGAGCTGGCGAAGAGACTGTGACGACGCCCTGCTCATAGAACCTCACCGCGAAGGTCGAGGATATCCCCCTGACATCGTTCTGGACCAGCTGGAGGTCGTAGCTCACCGAGCACGCCGAGGCTGCGGCGACCGAATAGGAGGCCGAGAGGGCGAACCCTTCCTCCGACGCCAAGCGGGCCTGGCTCCGGATCGCCCCGACCACCTCTGCGCCCAGAGACGCCGAAGAGCAGTTCCCCGCCGGGCGGGAGAGCGCCTGCGCGACGGCGGCCGCGGCCGCCTCGCAGCTGGAGACCGCGTCCTGAAGCCGCAGGCCGAGGTGGACGTAGTGCACTTCGCTCTTGGTGAAGTCAATCCCTGGCCCGTCGGTCCCCGAGGCGGCGTAGTGCAAGACGATGTCGAGCTCGCCTGGGACAGATCCTTCGAACGGGGCGAGGGCCGTGAGGTTGTCCACCTCGTACCCTGCCCCTCCGAGGCCGGCCCGGACCGAAACGCCGAGGCCTCCGGCCGCCTGTGAACCAGACAGCCCCCCGATGTCCAGGGCTATCGCAGACGCGGCGCTGGGGCACTGGAAGGCGGAGGAGGCGAGCAGGGCACCTGCCCCGTAGAGGACGTCGGCCCCTTCGACAGCCTCCAGGACCAGGAAGCGCTGATGCATGGCGTCAGAGGCGTCGGCCTCGGAGTAGAGCACCGCCCTGTCCTGCGCAGCCACGTACACCGCGAGGTCGCAGACCAGCAGGGCGGCGAAGACGACCGCCGCCACCATGGTCGCGCCTACGGCACGGCGCCTGACCATGCTTCGACGTCCACCTTGAGGCTGACGAGACGGAATGAGATGGACGCGCGGACGGCGTCGACCGGAGGGGCGCCCCCGCACGTCGTCCCGTTCACCGTGGCGAGCAGGTGAACCGTGGAGTTCGACAGGTCGGCGAAGTAGGAGCAGACGGCGCTGGGAGGTCACCGACGAGCTCGACGCCGTCGGGAACACCACCAAGGCCACGACGAAGGCGTTCGCCGTGATGTCCGCG
>JAFLZE010000170.1 GCA_029785685.1 Nitrososphaerota archaeon
GCGGCCGCGAACGCGGCAGAGCCCTGACCGAGGATAAGCAGTTCGTACTTCTCCGTAGGCATCACCGCTTCACGACGCCGCAGGAGAGCCGAGAAGAAGATGATAGAGAGCGAGCCGAGTCCCGCTCGAGCCCCCTAGCCCTCCTTGTGGCCATGCTCGCCATGGTGCTCTGTTGCGGGCTGCTTTTCCTGATCATCGCTGCAGGTGGGCTCGCATCTCTCTCGGTCATCGGTGGACGATACGCGCTGCCTTTCCTGGGCGGAGCAATCCTGGTTGTGCTACTGGCAGTGGTTGGAATCACGGTCCGAACCAGGAGCAGAAGAAGCAAGCAGACGGAAACCGATGTAGAGCCATGCTGCACATGAGTCGAGTGCATCACAAAGGGAAGGGAGGAGGTCGATGGTGATTGGCCGCTACTAGTATAGTGTTACTAACGGATGGGGCATTATGATTCTCAACACGTCCTACTGACCTGTGGCTTGCAGCCTTCGTAGCTTGGCAACCTTCCTGAGTATCTCGTCCGCGTTCACGGTCCATACGAACGGGCGCGGGTTCTTCTGGTATTCGGCGACGAACTCGTTCACCGCCTTGATGACATCGTTAACATTCCCGAAGGAGTTCCTCCGGATCTGCTTTTTGGTGAGCTGGCTGAGCCACGCCTCGACGAGGTTCATCCACGAGGCACCCTTGGGTGTGAAGTGAAGCTTGTATCTGGGATGCCTTCCGAACCACCTCTTCACTCTGGGCGTGGTGTGCGTCCCGAGGTTGTCCATGACAATGTGTATGTCGAGCTCCCGTGGAACGCACTCATCTATGGTGCGGAGGAAAATCAGGAACTCCTGGTGGCGGTGTCTCTTGTGTAACTCCGTGACGACCGTCCCGTCGAGTATGTTCAGGGCCGCGAAGAGGTCTATCCTGCCGTTGCGCTTGTAGTCGTACGACCTTGAGGCAGGCATGCCAGGACGGACAGGAAGGATTGTCTGGCTCCTGTCGAGCGCCTGTATCCCGTTCTTCTCGTCCAGGCAGATGACCATCGCCTTGTCTGGAGGGTTCATGTAGAGGCCCACGACGTCCCTCACCTTCTCGTTGAAGTTGGGGTCAGTGCTCAGTTTGAACGAACGCTGTCTGTGCGGCTGTATCCTGTGGCTTTCCCAGATTCGGGCTACGGTCGCATTGCTGACCCCGACCTCCCTCGCCAGCGTACGAGTGCTCCAGTGCGTTGCGCCTCGAGGCTTGGTATGAAGGGTGCGGTTTATGATCGCGTCTATCTTCTGCTGCGATATCCTCGGCTTGCGGCCGGGTCTTGGTGCGTCAGCCCGTATGCCGTTCAGGCGGTGGGTGGCGAAGCGGTTCCTCCAGCGAGTCACGACCTTGGGGCGGACATGCAGGCTCTCTGCGATCTTCCTGTTCTGCAATCCGTCCGCAGCCATCAGAACGATCTTGGAGCGAAGAACGAGCCTGTGTGGCGTGGAGCGACCCCTTGACCATACAAGAAGCTGCTCCCTTTCGTCATCGTTGACGACTACCGCAGCAGCGACGCGCATACGAACCCATGTCGGGGTTCGTATATAATAATACCCCCTATTTCGGTAACGCTACACTAGTCCACTGAGCCGCCTCCGCTACGAGCGGTCTGCCCTCGGCGCACTCTTCGCTGGCAGGGTCTACTTGGTCCTCTTCCTAGCGCTTTCAGCATCAGTTTCGGCACTCTACATGTTCCTCCTCCCCTCGCTCCCGCTCGGGGCTCTGGAGCCCTATGCCATCGAGTTCATCACGCCAGTCCAAGTTGTCTTCGCTGTAATCTTCGGCGTGCTGATCAGCCTGGTCGTGACGCTGAACGTCTATGCTTTCAGCATGCGTGTGTCCTCGGCCAAGAGCCTCACGGTAGGCTCGGCATTAGCGAGCCTTGTGAACGGCCTCTGCTGCACCCCGCTGATCCCGAGCCTTATCGCGATGACGGGGGTCTCGACGCCTGTCCTCTACGAGATATCCCCGCGCCTCCAGGCATTCTTCGAGTTCAACTCCCAGTACTTCTACGCGCTCTCGGTGGTGCTCCTACTCATCTCCGTCCACTACCTCAGCCGCAGCATCTCCTCCTGCTGCAACGTGAAAGGGGCAGCGATATGAAAAACAAAGGTCCGGGGCGCCGCCGGAACGAAAGAGGAGGGGGAAGCAAGAGGAAAGTCCTCCTGTCCCTGGCTGTTCTTGTACTCCTTGTAGCCGCGGGCATCGGCGCCTATATGCTCTCACGTCAGCAGTCTGCGAACAACACAGCAGGGGGAGGCGCGACGACCACAAGTCTGGCAACGAGCACCGGGATAAGCCCGGGCGACAAAGCTCCAGACATGCCGGTCTCTTTGATAAATGGTACATCCACCACGCTCAGCAAATTTCAGGGACATACCGTCCTTCTTTGGGTCGTTGCGACCTGGTGCTCCAGCTGCCAGGAGACCGCCCAGATTATCGCTTCACAGTATTACTCGCAGTTGCATTCGGAGGGAGTCACCTTGCTCACGGTGGAGGACTACAGCGACCTGGGCTACTCAGGTCCCACCATGACACAGTTCGCAAATCAGTACGCCGGCGGCGCGAGCAGCCACCCGGGCTGGCTCTTTGCAGATACCTCCCAGCAGGCCACTTACACGTACAACCCGCAGGGCGACCTAGACATTTACTACCTCATCGGCCCGTCGGGTAACATCGTTGCGAGCGGGGCCAATCTGGGAACAGCAATCCAGAGTGTGATATCCACGGCAAGGAACCTCCAGACGGGGACTGCGTAGGGAGATGGTATGAGAGAGATGCAGTCATCTGTAATCGATAGCCCGCGTCCAGAGACGGCTGATAGGCAGGGAAGCACGCCTTCGCTCTTCGGGGCGATTCTTCGTTCGTGGAAGTTCAAGGCCCTCGCGGTTGGCGCCTGGCTCGGCTACTGGCTCCTTTACGCGGTATCTGGCGGGATGCTCTTCTTCTACTATCCGACCGACATCAGGCCCTTCCTGAAGACCTCGCCAGTGCCCAACCCCTCATTCATCAACGACGGTTCGAGCTTCTTCGGCTTGTACAAATTCGGGGATGGTCTGGTATCCCGATGGGCACCTCCAGCTTAACCTCGTCTACGGTCCGACCCTCTTCTCGATAATACTCTCGACACTCTTTTCCTTGAATATTGTGTTGACTGTATTCGGTGTGCGCTTCGCTCGCGCAAGGAGGGGGCCACGTGCGTTCGGGGTGCTGGCGCTCATCCCGGCTCTCTTCAGCGGGGGATGCTGCACCGTGCCCCTCGGCTTATCGTTCATCGGATTATTCGCCCCGACCTTGGACCTCACGACCCTTGTCTACCATTACCCAGTCGCCATCAACCTCGGGTTCGTGATCGTGATGATTCTCTCGCTTGAGTATGTTGGTAGGAGTCTCGGGAGATGCGACCCCCGTCTGGTAGGGAATGGAAAGGC
>JAFLZE010000171.1 GCA_029785685.1 Nitrososphaerota archaeon
GCGCCCCGCAGACTGCATCACCGACGCCAGGAGAGCAAAGAAGGGCAGCTCGTCCCTGACGTTGGTCTTCCTCTCCGACACCCTGTTCTTGGCGCTCATGGACGGGGTGTAGAGGATTATCGCGGGTATCATCATCAGGGCGAGGAGGGTAGGGCTGACGAGGGCCGAAAGGACCAGCGAGAGGGGGACGAAGACGGCCGCGAGGACGACCGAGTAGAACGAGTACCTCGCAGCAAAGGCGTAGGGGTCCAGCTGCATCCCGCCCTTCACGACGTCGCTCCTTATGCTCCGCTCCACCCTTTCGGCGAGCCTGTTCAGGAGGGGGATGCTCCTGGTGAGCCTGACAGCTCTGTCCTCCTTGACCTCGCGGACTCCTGGGCGCGCCCTGCGGAAGGCGTCCCAGACGCCGCTCACCCGGACCTTGCTCTCCAAGCTTACGTGGAACAAGCCGAGCAGGAGCGGGAAGGCGACGAGGGCCACCGCCTCGGATAGGGCGAAGCCAAGGACGAGCCCCTTGGAGAGCCCCGACAAGGAACTGACGCTCCGAAGGGCCATGTAAAGAACCAGCGTGGCTGCGACCCCGAGAACGGCGAAGTAGAGCCTGCCTGCTGAAACTCTGGCCACGACGCGGAAGCCTGGCCCGCCTTAAAACCCACGAAGTACTCCTCCAGCGTGAAGCGAACCCCACTGGTCCTAGGCGCAATCTGCCTTCTCCTGCTGCCCTACGCGCTTCCTGGAATTCAAGCCGCACAGGCGACTCAGCCCATGTGGTCCGGCGTCCTCCTGCCGCCGGTCTCGATCAGCCTCACTGCGATACCAAGCCAGTTGCCCCCCGGCGGGTCCGGAGTCGTCATAGTCCAGCTGGTCGACGTGAACGGAAACCCGTCTCCCGCGAGGCAGGACATCACGGTCAGCCTCTACTCGTCAGATCCGGCCGTGGTGGGCGTCATGCAACAGGTGACCATTTCCTTCGGAAAGTCTCACGCGGAGGCGCAGGTAAAGGCAGGAATTCAGGGGTCGGCGAGGCTGACTGCCACGGCGGACGGGTTCCTATCCGGGTCTGTCCAAGTCTCCACCTCAGTCTTCAGCGACTTCGCCCTCCAACTCGATCCGATGAACAACCCAGTCTCCCCCGGCGACACGCTCCACCTGCGGGTCGGGCTGACCGCATCGGGCATGCCATTCGAGACTCCTGCACGAGTCCAGGTCTTCGTCGCCGCTTCCCTTCAGGGCGTCCCCCAGCAGAGCGTGGAGGTGCAGCCGGGAGCCTCCGATGCCTACTTCAGCATCCCCGTGCCTTCGAACCTTTCCCTCACGACGCCATACCTGTCGATAACTGCGGCTGCCTCTGGCTTCACTTCGGCCACAGCGGCTGTCGGCCTGTCGCCCCAGGGGGCTAACCCGCAAGAGGCGATGGCCGGTCCTCCTGGAGCTAACCTCACCGCTCGGAGCCCCGGGTTCCTCTCGGTCTCGCTGTTCAATGGCACTTTCGCCCCCGCCAAGGGGACCGTCACCCTCAGTCTCTTCTCGAGCAACTCAAGCGTCGTGGAACCCTTGAACAGTCAGGTCGTCCTGAACAGCGAAGACAGCGCGGTCTTCCCGGTTTACGCGAACGCTACTGGGACGGCGCAGGTTGCAGCGATAGCACCTGGTCTGGTCGTTCTTCCCCTTACGGTCAGGGTGGTCGGGCCGTTCAAGCCCACCCTGAAGCTGTCGGTCGCTCAAGAGATGAGGGTCGGGGAGGCTTACAGCTTCTCAGTTGGGTTCTACCACGGAACCCAGCCGGTGCCCTACGGACCGGCCACTGTCTACACTTCGTCCTCGAATGCTCTCGTGACCGTCCCCTCAAGCGTTGATGCGTCCGCCCTCGGATACGCCATCGGGACACTTACAGCCGGCAGCGCGAACGTTGCGAACATCACCGCCGTCCTTGGGGGGGCGGGGGCCACTACGGCAACAGTCTCTTTCATCTCTGCACCCGTCATCGCTCCCGTGACGTACACTGTGAGAGTGGTGTCGGATTCAGGGCCCCTCGCAGGGGTGCCGGTCAACTTCACATACGGCGGAAGGACCGCCATGCTGGATACAGGCCAGTCAGGAGCCGCCGTCTTCGGGACCCTCAACGATACTGCGACCTCCATTTCGGTCCCGGAGCAGATCCAGCCGTCGGACCAGACGAGGTACGTCTTCGTCGGAATTGGGAACTCGACAGGGCGTGCAATCAGTGTCACCGCTTCGGCCCCCATGAACTTCACGGCGAGATATGCGACATACTACCAGTTTCGCGTGCTCAGTCCGATAGGAAACACCACGGGGTCAGGCTGGTACAGGAGCGGGACGTCGGCCACCTATTCCATCTACGAGACGTCTTCTGGCGGCCCGCTTGTCTACCAGATGTTCTCGGGGTGGACAGGCAGCTTCTCCTCAGACCTGGCGAGTGGCTCGACGGTCATCACATCTCCCGAGTTCATCACCGCCCAGTGGGGCACAGACAGCAGCCTTCTCTTCGCTGGAGTGGGAGCAGGCTTGGCGGGGGCAACCGTGATTGGGCTACTTGTCTTCAGGTTGAAGAAACCTCATTCCAAATGACCATACAACGCCGTTAGTACAATTGCAAACCGCTGCAACGCTGCGGGCTCAAGCCCGCCGATTGGCATATCTGCATAGCCTCATCGCAGAGATGAAAAGAGAGCCAGGCACTCTAGTTTCTCAGCCAGCCTTCGGCTGCCACTCTATCTCCATGTGAATCTCCAGCTTGTGGTTCTCCTTCGCGTAAAGGAACTTGAATTTCAGAGGCTCGGTGGGTTTCACCGTGGTCGACTTGTCTACCGGGAGTAGTTCCTGCAATTCGATTCTTTCTCCCTCGAATGCCCGACCCAGGTCTGCGAGGATCTTCGACAACTCCTTCCTGCTGGTCTCGACCTTATACCTGGCTATGGACTCGTGCGACTCCTTGTAGTTCTCGAGGACCTCAGTGACCCTCGTCCAATAGGCCATCGACTGGGCAAGCTCGGCCCTCCCCTTCTCTGTCAGCGCGTAGTGCTTGCGGTCCGGGACTTCTTCCATGAACTCGATTCTGCTGGTGACCAGGCTGCTTTGTTCGAGCTTCTCAAGCGCGGGGTAGATAGTGCCAGTCTTCGGCTTCCAGAACCCGGAGAAACGTTTCTCCAGCTCTCTGATAATTTCGTATCCATACATCGGCTTCTCGGAAAGCAAGAGGAGAAGCCACAGCGACACCGCTCCGACCTTCATTCCGCGTGGAACGACCGTTGACAAGGCAATCGCCTTGCCTTCGAATCGTTTATATAAGTAGGTTCGCTACCTAGGTAGCTGAACTACTATGAAGTGGGTAACAAGAGAGAAAGCAAAGGTGGACCGGATTGCATGCCCGTGGGTCATCAAAAGGTTTGTCGACCCGCAGGCCGAGTTCCTGTTCGTCCC
>JAFLZE010000172.1 GCA_029785685.1 Nitrososphaerota archaeon
GGAGCGGTGAGCCTGGCGGTCTCCCTGCTCTGGTTCTATGCCGGGGTCAGAGACGTCATGTTCGGGCGGAAGATGGCGAAGCAGATAAGAGAGATCAGGGAAACGCAGGCCCGGGCCGCCAAGAAATACGGCCTGAGCTCTGGAGACGCCTAGTTACAAGGAAAGCAGGCTAAACAAATCTTCAACGGGACTGGAAGTTATCACGATCCCCGGCGAACTGACAGGGTTCCCGGGAACTGTTGCGCGCTAGTCTTCACGCCATCGGAAGAATCTGACGGCGAGCGCGAAAGTGATCACCGAGATAACAAGGACCAGTCCCATGTCGAAGTACGCTGGGCCGAAGTTGCCGTAGATCATTACATCTGTGAGGCCGTCTATCACGTAGTATAGCGGAAGCACGTGCGCCACGGCCTGAAGGTATGTCGGCATGGACTGTACAGGGAAGAAGGTCCCCGAGAGGAACATCATAGGGAAGGTCACTAAGTTTCCCACCACCGCGGCAGACTCAGGGGTGTTGGAGATGGTCCCCACCAGCATGCCCAGGGAGACGAAGAAGAAGGGCCCGAGCACGAGGAACACCCCGATCCCCCAGTTGAGCGTTATGTGGGCACCGAAGACGTAGATGCCGACCAAGCTCATGAGGATGAATGAAAGCGTGGTGGTACCGATGTACCAGATTATCTTGGACATCAGCCACTCGGTCTTTGTCAGCGGGGTCAATGACAAGAGCTTGAACACCTTGTCCCTTCTGTAGGTAGAGCTGAGGTTCGTGATGGCGAACATCGGGCTCGTCAAAGCAGCGAACCCGATGAGGCCCGGGACGAGGAAATCGATGTACTTGTACGACGAGGAGACGGCGGTCTTCTGCGAAACTCCTATGATCCCGCTGCTCCCGTGGAGGTTGAACGAGTTCACTATCTCGCTGGTGATGCCGAACACAATCGCGCTGGTCGTGGATGCCGGGTTGCCATAGACGGTCACATTCACTTCGTGATTAGAGAGGAAGTCGGTGGTGAACCCCTGGGGTATCACAATCCCGTCCGTGGACGAGTGGGAGGAGAGGTACTGTGAGAAGTTGACGCCGGAGGGGGCCGGCCGGAGGACCATAGCGGTGGTCCCGTTCAGGGCGCTGACGAACGCGGTGCTGACCTGTCCACCGTCGAGGTTCTGGACGTAGACGGTGCTTGGTCCCGAACTCCCTCCTGAGAATATTGCGCCGAACAGGAGTATGAGGATGATGGGGAAGACAAGGGTGAAGAAGAAGCCCTCTCGGCTCCTGACGTTTCCCCTGGCGTATATCTTGAGCTCTGCCAGCAACCTCCCCAAGCTGAAGGCCATGGCTACCTGGCGCCTGCCTCCTCGTCCCCAGATTCGCCGACAAGGCTGAGGAAAACGTCTTCCAGCCTGTCCTTTCTTACGGCGAGGTCGTCCCACCCCGCTCCCGATTCCTCTATCGCCCCCATCGCGACCATCGCGTCGTTCTTGTCCCTCAGGAAGATGGTCACCGTGGAACCGTCCCCGACGACATCCAATTTGGTGTTCTCCTTCAGATACCTTAGGAGGTCCTCCTTCGCCTTTACGACCATCCGTTGGCCAGACCCGTATTTGGCCTCGATCTCGTCGGTGGTCCCCATGGCCACTATCTTGCCGTGGTTCATTATGGCCACCCTGTCGGCGAGGACTTCGGCCTCTTCGAGGTAGTGTGTCGTGAGCATGACCGTCCGACCTTCAGCTTTCAGTTTCCTGATGACCTCCCAGACAGCCCTCCTTGCTTGCGGATCGAGGCCGGTCGTAGGTTCGTCGAGGAACACCACCTGAGGGTCGTTCACGAGCGACAGCGCCATCCCCAGCTTCTGCTTCTGCCCGCCTGAAAGGTTCTGGAACCAGACGTTAGCCGCTTCGTCAAGGATGACCCTCTTCAGCATCTGGTCCGCGTCGACCTTCGTGCCGAACAGGGTGGCGTAGTAATTCACCGCTTCTCTGGGGGTCGGATAGTCCAGGAACTTGAAGCCCTGAGGTATTACGCCTATCATCTTGTGGAGGTCATACCCCGACTTCCAAGGGTCGAGGCCCAGCACAGACGCCGTCCCCTCGTCCTTATCCCTGAGCCCTTCAAGTATCTCGATGGTGGTGGTCTTGCCTGCCCCGTTGGGGCCGAGAAGGGAGAAGACTTCCCCTTTCTTCACTGAAAAGCTGATGCCGTCGACAGCCTGCAGGGCGCCGTACCTCTTCTTCAGGCCGCTAACTTCGATGGCAGACAAATGACACGGCCTTTGAAGTTAGATATTTACGCCGTTGTAGTCGCTTCGCGTTCCCACTTGAACGCGCCCCGGCCCCAGAACTTCTTTCCGAAGAGGAGCATCGCGATGCCCCCCAGCACGAGGACAATCCCGATTATCACTGCCAGGAGCTGCAATATGACCACTATGATGTCCACGACGAAGCTGGCGAGGAAGGCCAATATCACTGCGCCGACAACTATCATCAGCCCCCCGATGACCTGGGACCTGTGCATGATTTCTGACTGCGAGGCGTGTTATTTATCCTATCGAACTACAGGCGCTGCCCTGCCGTATCTCTCTTGAAGGAACTGCTTCGATGAGAGCCTGCCCTCTGTGGGGAGCCCTGCCTCTGCCCATTCCTTCATGCCGCCTTCGTACGCCTTGACGTCGAACCCCTTCTCCTCAAGGAACTTGGCAGCCATACTGGAGGCCTCGCATTCGTAGCTGGAGCAGTGGACCACAATCTCTTTGGACCGGTCGAGCTCCATCCACCTCCCGTTCTCCAGTTCGTTGCGTGGGACAGATATGGAACCTTTGATGTGTATCTTCTCATAGGCTCCCCCGGCGAGGACGTTGACTATCACGACGCTCGGAGACCCTAGCCTAGAGGCGACCTCATCCTTGCTTATGGTCTTCAATGCCGCGCGAGGAAGCCGCTCTGGTGTTAAGGTTTCGCCTCCAGATGCGATTTATAGTCCGGTCCTCCGGTTCCTGCGAAGATGAAGATCGGGATCGTAGGGGCTCCGGTGGACCTGGGCCAGCAGCGTCGTGGAGTGGACATGGGCCCTAGCGCCATCAGGATCGCTAGGCTGGAGGAGCGGCTGGAGTCCCTCGGCCATACTGTGAAGGACTATGGAAACATCCCCACGTCTGACATGGCCACCGCGGCTGTGGGGGACGAGAAGGTAAGGTACCTCAAAGACGTCGTCAGGCAGTGTGAGTTGATAGCGGACAAGGTCTCCGACTGTGCGAGCCAGGGACGGTTCCCTCTGGTCCTCGGTGGGGATCAGAGCGTCTCTATCGGAACCTTGGCCGGCCTTCCGGGCCCCGGCGCGAACAGGGGGATAATCTGGTTGGACGCCCATGGAGACTTCAACACTCTCGGCTCCTGACGTTTCCCCTGGCGTATATCTTGAGCTCTGCCAGCAACCTCC
>JAFLZE010000173.1 GCA_029785685.1 Nitrososphaerota archaeon
GTTGTCTGCGCGGGCAAGACTTTACATTCCAACCGACATGCGAACCGAACCCCTGGAGGACCCGGAAGACTATGACGTAGTCGGGTGAGACAGAGAGGCTGGTCAGGAGCGACCCGACGGTGAAGATCGTGAAGCCGACGGTGTAGATCTTTACCCTCCCCATCATGTCGCTCACCCTGCCTATGAAGAGCAAGGTGACGGTGCTCCCAAAGACGTACGCCTGGGTGAACCAGATCGCCTGCTCGGCGTCGGCGTGCAGCGCCGCTGCCACCTGCGGGATGCCGATCACGACTATCCGGGAGTCTATCCCTGACATGAGTACCCCTACGGTGGTGACCGTGAGTACTGTCCACTTGTACTGCGTTCTTTCAGCTCCTCCAGAAGACCCGGTTCGCATGTCGGTTGGAATGTAAAGTCTTGCCCGCGCAGACAACTTCAATTACGAGATAGGGGGCGCATCGGAAGTTTGCCCGAAAAGACGCCGAACGGTCTCGCCGGCGAGAAGAGTCCCTACCTCCTCGAGCACGCGTACAACCCGGTGAAGTGGCTCCCGTGGGGGAAGGAAGCGCTCGCGAGAGCCAGGAACGACGGAAAGCCGGTCTTCCTGAGCATCGGCTATTCGACGTGCCACTGGTGTCACCAGCTGGCCAAGGAGTCGTTCGAAGACCAGAAGACGGCGGCGTACATCAACAAGAACTTCATACCGGTCAAGGTCGACAGGGAGGAGCGTCCCGAGGTGGACGCCTACTACATGACGGCCGTGCAGGCGATGACGGGCGGGGGCGGGTGGCCCCTGAGCGTCTTCCTGACTCCTGACCTCAAGCCGTTCTACGGAGGGACGTACTTCCCTCCGGAGCCGCGCTTCGGCATGCCGAGCTTCATGCAGGTCCTCGAATTCGTCGTCACCCTATGGAAGGAGAAGAGGAACGACGTGACGGCCAACACGGAGCAGGTGGCGAAGGCGGTGGCGGAGGCCAGCTCGGCGGCGCCGGGGGAGCTGGGAGGGTCTGCGCTCGACGACGGGTACCGAGCACTCGTCTCGGCGTTCGACCAGGCCCACGGCGGGTTCAGCATGGCCCCGAAGTTCCCCCTTCCCGGCTCGCTCGCCTTCCTCCTTCGGTACCACTACAGGACCGGGAAGGGGATGGCCCTTTCGGCGGTGACGAAGACGCTGGACGAGATGATGGCTGGGGGGATAAGAGACCATGTGGGCGGGGGGTTCCACCGATACTCGACCGACAGGGTCTGGCTGGTCCCCCATTTCGAGAAGATGCTCTACGACAACGCCCTGCTGGCAAAGCTCTATGCCGAGGCATACCAGCTGACGAGGAAGCGGGAGTACGCGGACGTCGTCAGGGAGACCCTCGGCTGGATCACGGGGGAGATGAAGGGCGATGGAGGAGGATTCTACTCCGCACAGGACGCCGACACGCCGGAGGGGGAAGGGGCATACTACTCCTGGACCCCGGACGAGGTGAAGGAACGTTTGGGCGTTTCAGATGGCGAGACGTTCTGCGCGCTCTACGGGGTGACCCGGACGGGGAACTTCGGCGGGAGGTCTCTACTCCACCTGGAGCCGGGAAAGGCGGTGGGCGCGGGCGAGAGGGAGGCAGCCGCCCGGCTCAGGCCGCTGCTCTACAGCGCGAGGCTCAAGAGGCCCAGGCCCGCCACCGACACGAAGGTCCTCACTTCGTGGAACGGACTCGCCATCTCGGCTCTGGCCTTCGCCAGCAGGGCGCTGGACGAGCATTCCTATGCGGTCGAGGCGGCCGGCGCTGCCAGCTTCATCCTCGAAAGCGTGACGAGTGGAGGAGAGCTTCTCAGGCGTTTCGCGGGCGGGGAGGCTGCGCTCCCCGGGACCATCGAAGACTACGCCTACTTCGTCCAGGGGCTGCTGGACCTCTTCGAGGCGACTGGAGCGCCAGCCTGGCTTGCGGAAGCTAAGAGGCTGGCGGAGTCGATGGCACGGTTCGAAGACGTCAAGAGCGGAGGGTTCTACATGACCACCGACGGGATCCCGGCACCGCTAAAGCCGAGCTACGACGGTCCGACCCCCTCAGGCAACTCGGTGGCAGCGCTCGACCTCGTCAGGCTCTCCGAGATTACCGGGAGGGCTGATTACAGGGCCCAGGCTGAGCGGACCCTGAAGGCATTCGGGAAGGACGTCGCCGGGAGCCCGGCTAGCCACACTGGCATGCTGACCACACTCGACCTTCTCCTGAACGGGACCAGGGAGGTGGTCGTGACAGCGGGCGACGGGGAGGACGCCGAGGCGATGATGTCACGCATCTACAGGGCCTTCCTCCCTGACAAGGCCGTGGTCCTGGCCACAAGAGGGACGTTCAGAGCCCTCTCGGGTCTCACCTCCCTCCTTGAAGGGCGGGAGCCGTCCAAGAAGCCCAGAGCCTATGTCTGCAAGAACTTCTCGTGCGACCTCCCCGCAGCCTCGGCAGAAGAACTCGCGTCCCAGCTCTTGGCTAGGTAGAGTTTTATCGCCCCTCCGGAAGCCGGTGATTGATGGCGGGCGCCTGGGAGGTCAGGGGGCTCTTCGGGAACGAGTATGCGATGGAGCAGGCTATAGAGGAGCTGAAGAAGCACCAGGGGTTCGAATGGGCGGTCCTGGACAGGAGGAACCTCTCGGTCAGGTTCGCCAGGCGCGACAGGGACAGCGAGGAGATGGTGAAGAGGACATTCGAGATGAACCACGGCTACGTCGAGCACCAAGGGCCGCTGGGCGAGTACGACGACTTACGGCGCAAAGAGAAGCAGAAGAAGCTGGAGAAGGAAGCAGAGAAGAAAAGGCGCGCCGCCAAGAAGTAGCGGGTCAGCCATAGCCGGAGTATGCCGCGGGATAGTCCCCTATCAGGGCGAGGTTCAGCCGTAGGACATTGACATATGGGTCTCCCCCTATCCAGATGGTCCACTGCACGTGTGAGGTCACTATCGCGATGAGGGTCGCCTCGGGGAGCCCCGTGGCGTTGTGTATGCGGGGGACCTGAGAAAGCGCGTAGGACAGCGGAACGTCGGGGTCGACCCCCGAAGCGGAGGCGGTCGCCGGGTTGGATTCGTTCCTCCCATGGAAGAAGGCCGGAAGGGTGAAGTTGTTGTCGATCAGGTACGACCCGACGCTCCTCCCGTTCAAGGTCGCCTGGCTCCCGTTCGCCTGGTATGGGAAGGCCCCCTGCGCGATCCCGGTGACGACCAGCGGGAAGAGGAGCCCACAGACCAGCATGGAGAGCACGGCCAGGACGACTATCGGCCTGTAGCTCGCCGGCCTGGGCCGTTGCGGCTCCACCTTGGTCGTCACCCTATAGGGCCCCCAGAAGGACGTCGATCAGCTTTATCCCCACGAACGGGACTATCACCCCCCCGACGCCATAGATGAGCACGTTCCTCAGGAAGAGTGTCATCGTGTCAGAGGGTCTGAACGCGACC
>JAFLZE010000174.1 GCA_029785685.1 Nitrososphaerota archaeon
CAGGGTCGCCACCATCGAGCCGTTCCGCACGGCCCTGGAGCTGGCGTCCCATATCGGGAGGAGGACGGCTATGTCCGCCCCCAGCTCGTCCGCGAGCTTCGGGACGTCTACCCTGCCTCCGATGCTCCCGGCAATCTCCACCAGGCTGATGACCTGGCCCGCCCTGACGTTGCCTGGCATCATGAGGGCTGTCGGTAGCGGCCTTGGAATCTCGGTCAACTACACCGGTCGCCTCTGCGCCAGGGCAGGTGATTTAAGGTGAACACCGGGGCTCATGATAGCAGCGTGTACACCCTGTCGACCCACTGGAAGAACTCCTCGGACTTCTTGTTCCTGGGCCTGGGGAGCGTGACCTCGAGCTCCCCGACGACGTGGGCGGGCCTCCCGGAGAGGACCACAACCTTGTCAGCGAGCTCGATGATCTCCTCGACGTTGTGGCTGACGAGTATGACGGACTGGACCGAGCTCTGGGGGTTTATCAGGAGGGTGTAGGTCTCCTTCCTCAGGCGCTCGGCGGTGAGGTCGTCGAGGGAGCTGAAAGGCTCGTCCAGGAGCATCACCCTGGGCTCGGTGGCCAGGGCCCTGGCGACCCCCACCCTCTGCTTCATCCCGCCAGAGAGCTCGCCCGGGTAGACGTTCTCGAAGCCGGACAGCCCGGCGACGTCGAGGGCCGCCTTCGCCTTCTCGGCCTTCTGCTCCTCCGTGAGGTCCTTCCGCGACCCAAGCCCGAACAGGACGTTCTCCAGCGACGTCCTCCATGGCAGGAGGACGAAGTTCTGGAAGACCATCGCTATGTCCTCCCTCGGACCCTTGACTTCGGAGTCCAGCACCTTCACCGTGCCTGCCGTGGGCCTGACGAGCCCCGACACGATCCTGAGGAGCGTCGACTTTCCGCACCCCGAGGGGCCGGTGATGGCGACCAGCTCGTCCTTCCCGGCCTTCAGAGACACGTCGACCAGCACGGCGAGCGGCTCCTTCTCCTTCCTGTAGTCGAGGCTGACGTGGTCCACCGTGACCACTGTGTCCCTCAGTGCGGCCTGCGCCTGATCCTGCGCCAAACCAGCGACTCCCGACGAGGTTCCGTTATACGTTTATCGAGGGCCCGGGGTCCGCCATTTAGGGTCGCCGGAGCTCACCGACCCCTTGAAGCAACGCATATGTATTGCACGGGCCGGCCCCCGATTCGTTAGGTAAAAGTTACTGCATGGAAGGAGATCCTCATGGCGAAGAAGGTGGCAGGGCCAGCGTCAGCAACAGCTTCCTGTTCAAGGGGCCGACCGTGGTCGCTGCTCTGGTCTGCGGGGTGGCTGCGGTCTTCTCGGTCGCCATCGGCGTCGCCATGGCCACCAGCCCTGGCTCGCTCGAAGGGACCCTCCTGGTCAACCTCTCCGCAGGGACCTCTCCGTCCAATGGGCTCCTGGGCGGCTTCGGGACCGTCAACGTGGCCCTCGGGGTCGTCTACGTGCTGTCTGCTACCCTGCTCTGGTCCGAGACCCACTGGGTCAAGGGGGTCTACGTCGGCATGATCGTCTCCATCGTCGGGATGGTGTGGAGCGGGCTCGCGACCACCTTCGCCCCGGGCATCGCAGCCGCAGGGATGATCGTCAACGTCCTGATAGCGACCCTGCTTGCGACCGAGACCTGGGAGGCGAGGAGGGGGACGAAATGAGGCTGATGGTCCCCACCCAGGTCATAATCGGCGTGAACGTCCTGACCGTGGTCGTCATAGTCGGGAGCGTCGTCGCCCCCTACGCCGGCTCCGCGGCCTCTGGCTTCACCCAGGGCCCCTACGCCCACTCGATATCCACCAGGACGCTCACGAAGACCGAGACGACGACCTACCCGCAGGGGTCCTCGAGTTCCACTACGCAGACCCAGACGTCTCCGACCCTCTCGCCCCCGTCGAACGCCGGAGGCACGGGCCCCTCCATAGCCGAGACGGTGACTGCGACCGTGACCCTCGGGACCACAACCACCGAGGTGACAACGTCCTCCACCACCTTCACCAACACGACCACCCTCACCACCACGACGACACTCCCGGCGAACACCACGACTACGACCGAGACGGCCACCAGGACGGTCACCAGGACCGCCACCCAGACGACCACCGCCACCCAGACCTCGACGAGCACGGCCACAACGACGGTCGGCTACACCTCCACCGCCACCGAGACGGTGACGTCTCCGTCCACGACGACCGCGACCGAGGTCTCGACGGTCACTTCGGCGGCGACCTCCACGGTCACCGCGACAACGAGCCTGACCTCGACCCAGACCACCACGCTGACGTCCACCAGCACCGTGACCGGGGCGACGGCGACCACCGCGCCTGTCCCCACGGGGTCGTCGCTCACCTGCACCACCACCTCCACCGTCGGCGTCTATGTCTGCAACGACCGGGTCTACTCAGCCGACCTGGGGATACTCCAGGGGAGCGTCGTATGGGCGACGAGCCCCGGCGGAGGGAATTTCACCCTAAGCCCGTGCACGCCGACGCAGCAGCAGTGGATCCAGGGGAGCCCCGCGGAGGTGACCTGCACCGCGACCTACAACGCCGACACGAACTCCACCGCCTCCCCCATCCAGATCATCACCGCCTCCTACACCGGGGACACCTATCACGCTCCTAGCTCGCAGACATACGGCATCTCCGTGCTGCCGTCCGAGTCTCCGGAGGTGTTCGTCTCCGTGGCCTGCGGCCACTTCTACCCGCAGGTCGGAGCCAACGAGACGTGCACAGCGACGGTCACCGACGCCAACGGCCAGGCGCTGAGCGGGACGATGGGGTGGACGGTGTTCAACGGGACCGGGGACGTCTTTACGCAAGCCAGCGCCTGTGGCGGTTCAAGTGCGCTGAGCTGTCACGCCAGCTTCACGACCCCCGCCGCTGGGGAGTTGACAATCACCGCGACCTACTCCGGCGACACCCCTCATACCGGAGGCTCTGGCGCCCTGGTCTTGTTCCCACAGGACTCCAGCTCCTACCTGGCGACCGGGGCAGGATACATGGTGGGGGGCTCGATCCTAGGCGGCGGCCTCGCCATCGCGGCGGCCGGCTTAATCAAGAGGAAGAAGGCGCCGGCTTCGGCCAGCTGACCGGGGCGCTCGGCCAGGCGATGTGGACTCTGCGTCGGCGCCCGTCGTGGCTTCCGACGCCGGCGCGCTACCTGTTGTAGGAGTACTTCTTCGTGACCCTGTGATAGAGCCTTCTCCACACCGTCAGGTTGAATGCGACTATGAGGATGGTCATGGAGGCCACGGCGAGGAACAGGGTCTCCAGGTTCCCCTGGTCAGTAGCCACGGTGATCATCTTCCCTATCCCGATGCCCACCTGGGTGAGGGCAGGCTTGGTCGGGTCAGGCTGGAAGTACTCGGCGATGATGAGCGCGTTCCACGCCCCCCC
>JAFLZE010000175.1 GCA_029785685.1 Nitrososphaerota archaeon
CGGAAATCGTAGAGGGTTATCGGTCTCCCGCGCTTGTCGCTTCGAAGGTCCCAGCCACAGGAGAGGTATGTCTCGACGAGAACTTGCTTGATGACGTACTGGAGCGGGGCGTACATCGTGAAGCTAGAGTTCCAGGCCGCTTCTAGGGAGTCGAGGTGAGTCTTGACGCTGACTCCCGGCGGGGGCTCGAAGATGTTCAGCCTGAACGGGGCTACATCCTCGCCGGGCGTGAATACCTGCAGACTCTTGACATGTGCGGCGAGCCTCCTGTACTCGGTCTTCACAGGCTCAATCACCAGAAATGGTACGCCGTGGTCGTAAAGCTGCAGGCACAGGTTGGACGTAGTGGTGGTCTTACCGGAGCCCGTCCGGCCTGTGATGTAGACGTGAGTAGTCAGGTCATCGAGAGGCAACCTGACTTCATGTGCGCTATTGCCAGACGGGAGGACCACGACCCCGAGGTTGATTTCTCCCTCCAATGGTGGCGGGAGTTCGAATTCGACGGACGGCGCCACCTCGACCCCAATCGCCATCTGCGGAATCCAAACGAACGGCGCTGCCTCCGAGGAGAGCATTACTGACGCTCTGCCAGAAGGGAAAAGGTCTCGAAAGGGCCTTCTCTGAGGGAACAACTTCAACTCGGCCGATTTCCTATGGCTGGACAAAGCTGAACGGGCCACCCGTGCGGCATGCTCTGCGACCTCAAGAGCTTCGCTGCGGCTGTTCCCCCGCCCCGCGACATACATCCACACATCGATCGCCTGTCGAGAGGAATGCCTTTCGACCCTCTTGACCGCCTCTTCCAGCTCAGTTTGGAAGAAATGGTCCTGGATCGATACCGTATTCTGGTCGCCAGTAAGCGAGGACGAACCTCGCTGTTGACCGGCTCTTTTCGACATTTCATGCTGCCTCCTACGGGCGATGAGGCCGGAAACAGGATTGCCTATCCGGCGCCTGAACACGACGGCGTAATCACCTTCGAATCCGTTCTCAATGAAGAACCTGGCCAACGGCTCAAGCGGATTCGGCTCCAGCTCTGGAGCGCCTGCCAACAGAATGAAGTGGCTGGGTCCAACATCATTGGTCACTGGCGCGGGAACAGGCAGGGTCTCTGGGAGGTATGTCCTAGCGACCGAGAGCAGATCTTGCTCGATAAGTAATCTGTCTTTCCTCCCTCGGGCGAGGAGTAGCACCTTCCCTCTCCGCCCCCGGAAGCTCATCTTGAACTCGGTGATCAGGTTCATCGAGGCGATGGCGCGAGCGAACCTCTGGAACCTGAGTGCTTCTTCTTGGGCGACCCTTTCATCCGACTTCTGCCTGATTCTTTTCGTGGGAGTAAGGTGCAATTCTATCGCAGCAATGTTCTGTTTCGCGCCAGAAAGGCGAGACACTAGGTAGCGCATTCGCACAATCTCCTCGACCAACCGCTCGACGATGACGAGGACGGTTCCACTTGAGAGGAGGCCTAGCAGGGCCAAGCCAGCTAGACCCACTATCGCCAACGGAGCGGTGGCGGGGCGGATGGCGGAAGCAGGTTCTACCGTACCTGCCGCCGTGAGGCCGGTATAGACGAGACCTACCGCGCCGAAAGCCACAGCCAGTCGTCTGGCATGTTTCGCCAAGAGCCGCAGCCATGGTCCGCTCCGGCCGAACACAGCGAGCAATGCCGGCACCACGAAGAACCCTAGCACGGCTGCCGCCGACGACGCCTGGAGTAATTCATCGCCTGCCGTACTGTAGACGCTTTCGCCGTAGGGGTTCAGACCCAGGCCCAGGACGAACATGGTAGCCAGCACGACGATTGCAAAGAGAGTGACGTAGCTGATGATGAGAACCGCCGCAATCGCCACGAGTTTGCCGACGACTCCCAAGACGGCTCACTCGTAGACCTTCGCCACAGCCTGCAGCTGCGCCCTCGTGAGTTCGACCTGGGGCGTACCCAACGATGCTACGAGCAGCGCTTGGCCCTGACTGGTTTCCGTTTTGGTGATTCGTTGGCCGAGAGTCTCGCCCTCGGTCGCGGCCATGCTGCTCAGGAATGCGGTGTACCTGTCTGGGTGAGGCGCGCCTGTCTTCTGGAGCACCTCTTGGAAGAACTCCCTGACTGTCAGCAAGCCTCGGCTGCGTTCTTTCGACCCCGAGAGGACTGATATTGGCTTCAAGGTCGTGTCAGACCTGGAGTAGAGTTCGAAATAACCCACGAATCCATGCTGGGGTTCGACGGCTACCGCGCCGTAATCCGAGACAGAGATGGACTGTCGAAGGTCGTCCCCCCGAAGTTCGATTTGCTCTGACTGCAGTTGTGTAGCGGCTGCAGCTTCGGTGCTGTCTAGCGGCAGAAGGTATACACCGAGAGGGACCAGCGCCTTGGCAGCGGACCGGACTTTCTCGACAAGGCCGCTTTCAGCACCGCTCCTTCCGAAGGAACTTACTGAGAAGACGAGTAGGATTCGGGGATAGGAGCTGGATACCAAGAGGAGTCTTGCGTTCACCCCAGACAGCGCATTCGAGATGTCGCGCGTCGAAATCTTCGCCTCGGCGACGGCATACCATCGGAACGGGTTCAACGGGGTGTGGAGGAGAATCGAGTTCTCAACCGGTGAGGATTGTGCCGCCACATGGAATCTGATACGATGTCGCAGAAGCAAGGCCATCCCTGCCGTGAAGAAAACGACGGGAGAGAAAACGCCCCCACTCGAAAGCGCAACCAAGCTCAACAGCACTAGTGATGCCCCAATAACGTTCAGCCAGGGTCCGGTCCCGCTCCTTGCGCTCTCACTGCCGTGAGCATGCTTGATTCGCCTCCCCCTGAAGAATGGGGGCATGACGAGGACCACGAGAATTGGGATGGCAATGATCCACGCCCCGAGGCCGGCTATGAAAAGGGCAAACAGGAAGAGCCCCGTCTTCATCATCCATCCCATCAGTGAAATCCCTCCTCATCCAGCGCGGCGTAGCCGAAGCGGGAGTAGTCTGCCATCGCTGGGTGCCTCTGTACCCAGATTGCCCTTCCCTGGTTCTCGTCCTTCACTTTCGTCTCGGGGTTGATGGCTTGGGGATCTGCATCCTTGCCCCGCTTGGCGTCCACTTTCGTCAGTTCGAAGCTGAACTTCGCGTCGTGGCCCAGTATGATGCCGCCGTAGGGGTTTGTGTTCCAGGCATGAATCGGGTCAATCGAGATGTGGCTGGTAGTCAGGACCGCGAGCCCGAACTGGATGCAGAGCCTCTGTGCGTGAGAGAGCATCATGGCCAGGCTCGAGCTTCTGGCAGGGAGGTCCTGTGTGTTGGGGAAGGTCGCCTTCAAAGGCGCCGATAGCGAGTCGTAGACCAACAGCTTCGCCTTGGTCTGCTCGACAATGTGATAGAGGGCCGACTCGTATACGGGAGTGGATTTCAACCTCAGC
>JAFLZE010000176.1 GCA_029785685.1 Nitrososphaerota archaeon
GATCGACGTCACCGTCGAACTCTCCCAGCTTCTCCTTCACCGTCCTGAAGAACCGCTCCACCTTCCCATTCGTCTGCATTCGACATACCAATGTCAAAAACTACTTGTCCGTCGAATGAGCGGCCGTAGACCTGGTCACCGAATACTTCTAACAAGTGCCCAAGGTCATTCCCTGTATCCCATCGACAGCATAACCGAAGCCCTCGTCTCCGAAGCCAGAGTGAGTGTTCCCCGAGCGAGTCTATCGTCCACCCCTCATTCAAGAAGTGCGTCAGTGACACAATCGGCAGTATTGTGGGCTTGCTAAACTGCAAAACGCGGTTGCCGTTCTTGATAAGATAGACTCGATTGCCACGCCGAGTCGAATAGCCGAAAATCAACGAAGGCCAGTTTCGGTAACACCTTTGTAACGAGACAACTTGGCTCAGCCGCTCAAGGGGGTTCAGGGGTTGGGATCAAAGTAACATTTACAGCTGTCTCTATTTAATTATTCACGCAGCTCAGCTCCCCTCTGCGGCAAACGACCAGATGTAAAGCAAAAGCATCAAGTAGTGGTGGTTGCACCCACCCAGACAACCTTCCAGTGAACTGAGGTCACTTCTAAGAAGTGAGTTGTTGCGGTGACGAGCGCGTAGAACTCTACGCTTCCTTGATAGAGGTCTGAATGGGGTGCCTTTGTTTTTCAGAGGCTCATGGGTCGCCATCGCCAAGTTTGTCTACTTGAGAGTCAATCCGATGGAAGCTCTGTCCCTTATTGGCGGCATTACGGAAGGAGTCGTTACGTTGCCATGGCTCTTCTACTCCACAATGACCTGTTTGGCGTCCGCTTCGCCGACACAACCGAGTTTGATTCTCGACCAGGCTGCAAACTCGATGTTCTCTTCGGGTAGCTTGGAGCGCTTGGGTGCGCCGTGTGTTGTTGTCGACTACTTCCAATTTGCATGGTGCATGGGGCGTACCCCCATCCAGAGTAAAGTTGGCCAAATCACCCTTCGAATGGGAGGAGTTAGGTAACTCCGTCCTGTATCTTTCATGCTAAACACTTCCGAACGAGCGTGAAGGTCGCGTATAGTCATGTTTGGTTGTTGTGGTTTTGAGTTCACCATGTACTATCCCGGACTGAGTATACCCTTTCCTAGCTCTTATGGGCATGATATACCTCCCCCGATTCCTCGTCGACGACTGTCCCTGCTTCTTGCACCTTCCTGGCGAACGCCTGAAAGGGGCGTCTCGATGGCGTCCAGGTTCAGGGACGTGTGGGGCCGCTTGTCGTTGTACCATTCCATCAGCTGATCGACGTCACCGTCGAACTCTCCCAGCTTCTCCTTCACCGTCCTGAAGAACCGCTCCACCTTCCCATTCGTCTGCGGGTGTGATACCCTCGACAGGACCTGTCTGAACTCGCTCTGTATCAGGTACTTCTCGAAGACGGTCAGCCCCTTCAGCCTCTCGTCCGCCTCGACGGCATAGAACTGCGTCCCCCTGTCGGTGAGGATGGACGCCGGTCTCCCGTGCTTCGCGATCGCCTCCTTCAGGACCTCCACAGAGTGTTCCGACGTCGCTTCTGGGAAGACTCTCCATCCCGTGACGAACCTTGACGCGTCGTCAAGATACGCCGTCATCCACCCCTTCCCTTCGATGAGGGTCCAGTCCGTGTGCCAGAGCGAGTTGGAATACTTCCTCTCGTACCTCACCCACTTCCTCCTCTGTTGCTTCCCAGGGTCGTTCCTCGACAGGCCCATCTCCTTCAGAACCCCGTGTATCCTGTTGTGAGGCATGTGGACCCCGAACACATCATCGATTATCCGCTCCAGGACGAGCGCCGACGCCTTATACTCCTTCCGAGCCTGGACGACCGTCTCCCTCTCGCTCTGAGAGAGTCCACCGGACGGCTTCCTCCCCGCTCTCCTGAGCTCGGGGACCTTCCCTTCGACCCTGTACCTCCTCCAGAGTTTCTTGACCCGTATCGGGGAGACCCCCACGCTCTGGGCGATCGCTCGATTCGTCAGTCTCCCCTCCTCCTTCCGTCTGATTACCCATTTTACCTTCCCCGGGTCCAGCTTCAAGGAGACCCGATAGAGCCTCCCCCTGCTCCTTACCCGCCTTTCCCTAATCCTGCTTGCCAGGGGGTGTACTAATCTCAGGATAACAGAGTTTTGAGTTCACCACGACATTCGACTGTTGCCAATGTAGCTGAGATGATGAGTCAAAGGATCAATAGACGTCTTGCGTGTTAACTACCTTGTGAACGGGTCCTCGCGGTGATTCTTTCTTTTTCCGCCTTGGAGGGCGCCCACACCAGGAGCAGCCACTTGCTCTCCATGATCCTGAGGTTGACCAGGCCCGACACCATGTCTGTCACCAGGTCGTAGCGTCGAGCCTGTTCCTGTGCTCAGTCCCGAAGATGTTGAACTTCTTCATCCTCGATATGGTATGCTCCACCACGACCCTGGCCTTGGAGAGGGCCCTGTTGAACGCCTTCTGGTGAGGAGTCAGCTCCTGTTCCGTCTCTCCCTTATGTCCCCGCCCCTTCGCTCTCCTCTTGAACGGTATCATGGGCTTAAGCTCTGGAAAGTTGTTCTGAATTCCGTCATAGCCCATGTCCATCACAGGCCTCACGCCCTCCGGCAGGTCGGGGCGGTTCCGCTTGATAGGAAAGTCGCGCCTCTTGCCTCTCGCGTGGTTGGTCTTGTAGACCACCAAGTCCTTCCCGTTCACTATGAGCCGTGCCTTCACGGTGTGCCTCTTCTTCCCCGAGTAGTGGCTCTTCCTCTTCTTCGAGTCATTCGGCCTGGGAATCTCCTGCTCGGTGGCGTCTATGAAGGCCTTGAGATCGGGGAAGAACTCCTCGACTTCCTCGATGGTCCTGAGCCTCCTGGTCAATTCGTGGACCTTATTCAGCAACGGCAGGCACCTCTTCACCGGCGGCTTGAGGCGTCGTACGTCCCTGAAGGCATTGCTCTGGTCGAGGTTGAAGAGTAAGCCCACGAGGGTGAAGGTCGCTTAGAGCCTGTAGTAGACGAGGAGCGTGAGGGGCCTGTCCCTGAGAGGGAGCTTGAACCTCCCTCCGCCGCCAAAGTCCCTCTTCCTGTCAGGTCTAGAAAGCCTCTTTCTCTCAGACTCTTCGTAGTCGGGTTTGATTCTGTCGTAGAGGGAATCGAACTCGGACACCTCGAGGCCTGTGAACGACCTGAAGGTGGAACCCATCTTGGACAGCTTGGAGTAGGACAGCATGCCCCTGCACCGGCAGGGGAGGGAACGTATCACGCAGAGTGAAATAGGCTCGACCGAATGCTGAGATTGCTACCACGCAAGAGGTCTACTGTACCAAAGAAGAAATCTCGCTCATCGCCTACAGCCCTCTTGCTAGGGGAAAGATAGTCGACTCCGTGCCGA
>JAFLZE010000177.1 GCA_029785685.1 Nitrososphaerota archaeon
TCAGCGAGAGCGAGCCCACGAGCTCTTCAGCCTCCGGCTCCGCGCCGCACGCCCTCCCGACCGTCGATATGTCCTCCAGGACGCCGGAGAGACCGCGCGGCTTGAGCGAAACGACCCTGCAGGTCTTCGAGATCCCGGCGAGGGTCGAGAGGACGTCGCGCAGTGAGACGGAGCAGACGTCGCAGAGCTCCTGCGTGATGACCACGTCGGGCGGGTGCTCCCGGAGCAGCGCCTCGTCGATCGAGTAGAGCCCGTGGCCGTGGGTCATGCTCTCCGCGACCATCGCGTCTATCTCAGCCTGCCCCAGGCCAGCCGGGTCGATGAGCGACTTGATCGCGACGGGCTTGTGCCTGGCATCGTCCTGGTAGTCGCACTCGTGGGTGACGCCGCACAGCTGGTCCCCCAGCCCGAGCGCGTAGACGATCTCCGTCGCACTGGGGATGAAGGAGTATATCCTCAATCCAGAGGGGGAAGCATTGGCGCAGACTAGATTAACCTTGCCGCCAGTTCGGCAATCGGCAAACCCGCGTCTGGCAAGTGACACAATAAATAGCCGGTGGCTTGGCGCGGGACGACGACATGACGAAGGTCGGAATCGACGCGATGTACGTGTATTCCCCGGACTATTACGTTGACAACGGGGAGCTCGCGCTGGCCAGGGGGAGCCAGCCGAAGCACTTCACCGAGGGGGTCGGGGTCAAGACGTTCTCCATCCCCCCGCCCGACGAGGACCAGTCGAGCATGGCCGCCACGGCGGCCTACAGGCTTATGGAGGCGCACAGGATCTCGCCTTCGGAGATATTCCGCATCGACACCCCCACCGAGAGCGGTCTGGACGGCTCCCGGGCGCTCGTCTCCGACGTGGTCGGGATGCTGGAGCAGGTCTACGGGAACGGGAGCCTCTCGCACGTGCTAGGGTACGAGCAGAAGTTCGCCTGCGTCAGCGGGATGGAGAGGTACCTCGACACGAGCGCGTGGTTCGCAGCGGGCTGGAACTCGGCGAAGTACGCCCTGATCGTCTCTACAGACGTGGCGAAGTACGACCTCAAGAGCAAGGAGGAGCCAACCCAGGGGGCGGCCGCCGCGGCGATCCTCGTGGGGCGCGACCCGAGGCTCCTCGAGATAATCCCGGGCGCGTTCGGGGCGGCGCTCAGGAACGAGAAGGGGGACTTCAAGAAGCCAGGCGGGAGGACTGTGGCCCTGGTGGACGGGGCGAGGTCCTACGCGTCGTACCTCACCGAGATGAAGCTCGCCTGGCTCAACTTCCAGGCAGCGGCAGCCCGGACAGGGGCCCACGCCTCAGGCGACGCCACGATAGACAGCATAGATCGGGCGGTCTACCACAACCCGCACAAGAAGATGGTCATCTCAGCCTACGCATCCCTCCTGATGCACGAGTGGAGGACGCTCCCTCGCTGGAAGGAGGTCGTCTCGGCGATAGGACCGGAGCCGTCGAGGGAGGGCATGGACGACATGGCGTACTACATGAGCGAGGGCTACGGGGACTTTAGGCGCAAGTTCATGAACTCGAAGGACTTCATAGACGACTTTGCGACGCGCGTGGGGAGCTCGGTGGTAGGTCCAGAGCTGGTGGGGAACTCCTATTCGGTCTCGGTCTTCGTCGGCCTTGACAGCATGTTCGAGAACGACAAGGCTGACCTCGCGGGGAAGAGGGTCGTCCTGTGCGGATACGGCAGCGGTAGCCATGCGGTCATCCAGGCGAACCTGGTCCCGGAGGGCTTTCGGGAGGTCGCGAAGAGGCTCGACATGATGCCCATGCTCAACTCGAGGAAGAAGCTCTCGATAGAGGAGTACGAGAGCATCCACGAGGGGAGGATCCAGCCCGGGGAATGGAGGTCGGGAGCGTCGAAGAGGTTCGTCCTGAACAGCATCGGTCAGCATGGCACCAAGTCTGAAGGGGACAGGGTCTACACCCTGGCCGGCTGAGCCTAGGCCTTTAGGGCAGCGTCTATCTTCTGCTTGTACATGCTGGCCGGCCCCGCACCTATGACGGTTGAGGCGACCTGACCGTTCTTGAAGACGATTATCGTCGGGATGCTCATGATGCCGTACTTCATGGCGATGTCGGGGTTCTCGTCGGTGTTGACCTTCGCGAACTTCGCCCTCCCCTCGTACTCCTTCGAGAGCTGCTCTATGATGGGGGAAACCATCCTGCAAGGCCCGCACCAATCCGCATAGAAGTCGACCACCGCGGGGGTCGAGGCCCTCAGGACCTCCTTCTCGAACTCCGAGGATTTCACGTTCAGGAGTGTCTTGGTCTCCATGTCGGTTCGAAAGTCGACGCGATGTAGCCCCCATTTATGCCTTTGGAGCGAAGCACTGGTTTCGACCGCCGGAGGCCTATCGAGGCGGGCCGCCCCGACCTTCAGGGCGGGGTCCGACGCCCGCCTCGGCGGCTCGCAAGGCACATAAGACGTCGCCATCGGCCGGGCAGCGGTGACCGGCTCGAAGAGGCGCGCGGTGGGGAAGGCGGCTGCCGTCACGACCGTCGCAGTGATGGTGCTGATGGTCGCGGGGCTGGGGACGGTGCTGAACGAGCAGCCCGCCGCCTCCGACCCGCCGAGCACCGCGACCAGCACCAGCACATCGATGGTCGGCTGCGAGTTCTCCGTCCACACGTCTCGGGCTTGGACCAGCGCCTACGAGAGCTACACGGGGTGCCTCACGTCGGGAAGCTCGGGCAGCTACTTGATCGCCGTCGACGACCCCAACGGGATGACCCTGAGCGCGACCGTGAGCGCGGAATACCCGTCCCAGGTCACGGTCTCCGGGACGCAGGTAGGGAGCCTGCCCTCCGGAGGGGCCGTGGCATACGCGGAGAACGGGACGACGTTGGCCACTCCCTCGGGGATCGTCCTTGCCCCCAACAGCGGCTACTCGATCACTGTGACGAACACCGGAGGGCAGAACGACACGGTGAGCATCGTGCTCGAGCTGACCGACAACGCCGTATGGACGACCTGCGCGTAGCGCCCCCGGCTGGGCGGTCACAGGCCGAATCTTGCGTTGGCGTCCTTGTCGAGCTTCTTGAGCTCGGCGACCACGTGCTGCCGGTCCTCTTCGGAGGAGACCGTCTTGTAGATCAGGCCCTTCACCTCCCCTCGCTCCCTGTAGGTGTCGACGTACCATCCACAAACCAGCAGGTCGTGGGGCTGCTTCTTGTCTCTGAGGACGGTGATCGCGCTGTACGGGGTCGGGTGATAGATGTGGACAGGGTTGGGCTCGCGTAGTAGTTCACGTTCTGGTAGTAGTCCGGGGTGACCCAGAAGATCCCCGCCCAGCTAGTGAGGATAGCCGAGTCGTACCTCGCCTGTCTCTCGTACTACCTCCTCGGGCTCTTCGGCGCGCAGAGCCTCT
>JAFLZE010000178.1:0-3136 GCA_029785685.1 Nitrososphaerota archaeon
GCTGAGATGAGGATGAGGGCGACCAGGAAGAGCGCCACTAGCTTCTTCAAATCAGATCGCCAGGATCGCCAGCACCCTGAGGGCAACGATGTAGGCGAAGACGATGAAGAGGACCACCCCGACGAAGTCGAAGGTGAGCCTGCGCGGGCGGAAGACGGTGGAGGCGACGAAGTAGCATATCGTGAACATCGAGACGTAGACGTCCAGGGTGTAACCTCCTATCATGGACAGGCCGGCCGTGGAGAGGAGGAGGAGCGAGGCCAGTGTCATCAGGTAGAGGTTCTGGCGCTCCAATTCCCCCTCGGCTCCGGCCGATGATTATTTTAGCCTCGCGGGGCCGGTCGAGTGGAGGATCCTGGGGGTCCGGCTTGTCCCCGGCTCATCATGAGGAGGTCCCCATGTCTCGCTCGAAGGCAGCTTCCGCCGCCGGATGATTAGGGTGGTTCGGTAGTCTTGGTCCGTCGGCCAGGCCCGTGGTTACTGTTATGAGGCGTCGGGCGCCGCTCAGCCTGGTCAGCTGCACGCGGGCTCGGACGGCCAGCCCTGGGCGGGGGTCAGGAACGACTGGTAGTCGCTGAAGACGAATTCAGTGGAGTTCGCGCCCCCTCCCCCCCACGTGGAGGAGAAGAAGCCGCTGACCCTGATGTAGGCGGTGCGGTGGATGGTGATTGAACAGTCGGACACGGCGCTGGGGAGGAGGGTGAGGTTCCCCTGGGCGAGCTCCTGGCTGAGGAGGGTCTGGTTGATCGACGGGAAGTTGTAGACGGCGTGGGTGATGTCAAGGGAGACGAGGTTCCCCGTGACGCTGCTCCCCCCGCCCGTGGTGAGGGTGTATTTCGTCGGGGCGGCTCCAGGGGGTATGGCATTAGGGGGTTGGGTAGCCTGGGAGAACCCCCGGTACTCGTAGATGGCGTTGTTCGAATAATCTGAGACCCAGACGTTCGACCCTGAAACAATCGCGTAGTACGGGGCGGACAGGGCGAGGGAACTGCTCGCGTTGGTGTAGACTTTGATCGGGGACCCGGTGTATGGGGCCGAGTACTCGTAGGCGCCCTGGGGGCTGTAGCCTGTGAGGGAGTCGTAGTTGCCGATCCACATGTTCCCCGAGGAGTCGAAAGAGATGCCCCATGGGCAGTACATTGGGAGCCCCCCGGAGCCTTGGAGGGTGACCGAGGTCCCGGTGCTGGAGCTCGTGATGGGCGCGGCGAATTTCAGGAGCGCGCCGGTACAGGCTTCGGCGCCCCAGAGGTTCCCGTTGGAGTCGAAGGCAAGGGTGTACACAGGGGACGAAGGCGTCAGGGTGATCGCCGCGTTGGCCGTTGTGATCGTCCCTGACCCGGAGAGGGCGCTGGCCGTGAACTCGTAGACGGTGGAATATGCGCTCACCCAGAGGTTCCCCGAGTTGAACGCCATGCCGTCGGCGCTCATGCTGATGGTCTCGAATGCCGCACCCGTGTAGGGGGCGTGGTACCCGTAGATGCTCCCGTCGTAGGCCATGACCCAGAGGTTCCCGCTGGAGTCGAAGCCCACCTCCCAGGCGTTGACGACGGTCTGAAGGACGGTGGGAGTCCCGGTGTAAGGAGCGGTAAACTCCAGCACCTGACCGCTGCCGTACGAGGGGACGTAGAGGTTCCCGCTGGAGTCGAAGGCTAACTTACCAGGATACGAGAGACCGCTGCTTATCGTGAGGAGAGGCAGATTGGGGTTGGAGCTGGAGTTGGAGCTAGACCCGGCGTACTCCGAGATCGATGAGTTGCCGCAGTTGGACACCCAGATGTTTGCACCGCTGGCCGTCACATCATAGGGACGGTTGAGCCCCGAGGTGATCGAAAAGATGGGCGCACCGGTGTAGGGGGAGGCGTATTCGTACACCGCGTCCCCGGAGTAGTCGATGACCCACATGTTGCCGCTGGAGTCGAAGGCTATGCCGTATGGGTAATAATAGGTCCCGCCGACCCCGTTAGTCTCAGTCACCGTCATGGTCCCTGTGCTCGTGTCAGTGATCGGGGCTGCGACTTCTTCCACCCCCTTGGAAGAACTCGGGCCGGTAGTGGATGTCCCCCAGAGGTTCCCATTGCTGTCGAATGCCATCCCGTAGAATATCCCGGTGCTCGCTGTCACAGCCGCGTTGGAGCTGGTCAGGGTCCCGCTCCCTGCGAGCGAGCTCGAAGCGAACTCCAGAAGCTGGCCGGTGCTTGTGGAGACCCAGAGGTTCCCGCTAGAATCGAAAGCCATCGAGATGGCAGCGACGCTGATCGTCTTGAAGGGGGAGCCGGTGTAGGGGGCGGCGTACCCATAGATTGCCCCCGCATAGCCAGAGACCCACATGTTCCCCGCCGAATCGAAGGCGACGCTCCAGGCGTTGGTGAACGACGACAGCAAGACGCTGGGCGTTCCTGTGTAGGGAGACGCCAGCTCGGCCACGTAGCCGGAGGATCCGCTCGCGTAGTTGGTGATGTACATGGTACCCGAGTTGAACGCGATCTGCCCGGGGCAGTTCAGCCCGGAGGTCACAGACATCGTCGGGGTCGTAGAGTAGGCGTGCCCGACCCTGACGGTGGACGAGACGGCGAGGAAGACCATGAGACCGATGGCGAATGCGGCCCACCCCGCACCCGCGCTGCGCGCAAAAAGACGCACTTTGATACGAAGCGAACCCTCTTCTGTTCGGTAATTAAGCATCGCGTTTTCGAGGCCCGAAAAAGAGTCGCGACGCATTGGATATCGCGGAGCCCCCGGCGGGGACGCGTCGCCTGCGAGCCGAGCCAGCCATGGCATGCCGGGTCTGGGGGAGCGGGAGATGGTCCGCGCCTGTCCCGGGGCCAAGCGGCACCCCTAGGACCGGGGTCTCGATGAGGACGACCCGACAGGGCCCCGCCTGGTCCCACTAGAGCAGCCTGAAGGTGGCGGCCGAGTTCTTCCCCTCTATCGACTCCGAGGCCAGGGACACCCCCCTCTTCAGGACGGCCGAGGCGACCGACGCCGCTATGCTCGCGGGGATGCTCCCCAGGGTGACGAGGTACTTCGCCGCCTCGGTCTTCACCTTGACCCCTTTCATCTCCACCACGAGGGTGTCCCCGGTGACCACCGCCTTGGCCGATGAGCAGAGCTCTGAGACCTCGGTGAGGACGTACTG
>JAFLZE010000178.1:3146-3375 GCA_029785685.1 Nitrososphaerota archaeon
GCGTCCTCCAGCCCCGAGGCCTCGGAGAGCTCGGAGGCCCTGACCAGCTCCGAGCCAGGGGGGACAACCAGGAGGACCGGGACCCCGTCCGCCTCGGACACGAGCCTCCGGGGGGCGTCCAGGAGGGAGGCGACGGAAGGCGCTCTGGGGTTGGCAGCCAGGGGGACGTAGGCAAGGGACTCGCCTTCCTGGGGCGGGAGGTAGACAGCCTTCTCCCGGGCGTCGAACT
>JAFLZE010000179.1 GCA_029785685.1 Nitrososphaerota archaeon
ACCTCCCTGCCGAGTATCTCCCCCAGGGCCTTGGCGTGGGCTTCCAGGCTCGTGTAGTCCGACCTCCCGACCCGCCCCTGGTGCGACGCGACCACTACCTTCGACTTTGGCAGGTCGTTGACGGTCATCGCGGCCTCCTCCAGCCGCGCCCGCTCCATCAGCGCCCCGGTCTCAGGATGGATGGGGGTGTTGACGTCGACCCGCAGGAAGACCCGCTTCCCCTCGAGATCGAGGTCCTCGATGGTCAGCATCTTGATCGGCATGGCGCCATCGAAGTCGCCGACGTCCAGCGATTATATGCGTTGCCCTCGTCCGTCGCCCCGGGCCTCTGGGAGGCGTTAAGATAGCGCGGCCCTCACGAACGGAACGGCGCCCCCTTAACTTAACGGCACTGCCTAGCCGCTGATCCCCGTCGCTATGCTGACTATTCCGCTGGCGAGGGCGAGGATGCCGAGCGAGATGGTCAGGAGGGCGATCCTCTGGCTCCCGGCCGCCCTCAGGAGGAGGCCGATGAACGCCACGCCTATCAGGACGCTCACGAAGATCGCGAGGAGTATCACCTGCGGGGTTATCGCGCCGATGGCGTTGGTCACGGAGACGTGGGAGAAGAGGACCGTGACCCCGGCGGCGCCGATGGAGGCGGGTATCAGCGCGAGGAAGGACAGCTTGAACGAGTCCTTGGGGTTGATCCCCAGGAGCAGCATGACTGACACGGTTATCCCGGATCTGCTCACCCCCGGAAGGGCGGAGACCCCCTGGACTATCCCCACCAGCACCAGCTCCTTGAGGGAGAGGTCTCGAAGCCCCTTGGTCGGGACGTACTTCCCCTTGGCATAGGTGATCAGGAGGCCGTCCCCTATGAGGACGCAGCCTAGCAGGATCATTGGGAGCCCCAGGGCAGGGCCCGACACCGACTGCACCGTGGTGTAGATCGCCACACCCACCAGGGCTGTGAACGCCGTCACCACGACCAGGAACTTCAGGAGAAGCCTCCCCTCCTCGTCCCCCTTCCCGACCAGGGCGAGGAGGACCCTCCACACTTCGTGCCTGAAGTAGTAGGCGGCCGCGACGAAGGTCCCGGCCTCCAGGAAGAGCCCGATGGCGTAGGCCTCGTTGAAGTTCAGGCCGAAGAGGTACGTCGACGCAATTATCACCTGGGTCTTGCTGCTTATGGGGAGCCATTCGCTCACCCCCTGCACGATCCCGAGGACTATGCCTAGGAGCCAGTTGGTCATGAAACGCCTGCCCGGCCCGCCCGGCGCGGCTTAAAGCGTTGCCACTTGCCCGTCTTCTGGGGTCCGCGAGGCGATGGTCAGCTCGTCCCCGGGCTCTATGTCCTTCAGGGCGACGTCCCCGCCCGCCTCGAAGTCAGGAAAGACGTTGGGGTCGTCCGACCTGTTCACGTGCCTTTCCGGGTCGGGGTAGAGGTAGGTGACGTCCCCCCTCCTGTGGGTGAACTGGGCCCTTTCGTCGGCGGTGAGCCCTTCGTACTCTTCCGGGGTGATGGCCCTGAGGTTCCACCTGAGGACCAGCTCCCCCTTCGCGAACCTCCTGGCGGCGAAGACGCCGAGCCCGTCCGCGAACTGGGGCGCAGCCAGCCTGGACGGCCTCACCAGCACCTCGTCTTCGTGGCTCTGGGGCATGGCAGGCGCCTCGGTGCACTGTTCTTAAAGCCTCGAAGGGGAAGGTGCTCCGATACCTCAGTGCAGAACGGGACCCTGACCAACATCTTCTGGGGACTCCTCCTCATCTGGTTCGGCTTCGTTGCCGTACTGCTGAGAGGGGACCTGGGGGCCACGGTCAACTCCCCAATCTTCGCCTTCGGGACCGGCGCCCTCCTCCTCCTGTTGAACCTCGCCAGGACGTTCCTGAGGCTGAGGCTGAGCATCCTCACCCTGGGCCTCGGCCTGATACTCACCATAGCCAACGCCTTCGAGCTTGCCTTCCGCGAGGCGGTCCCCTTCCTCCCGGAGCTGCTGATCATAGCCGGCGCCGCGCTCATCATCGGCGCCTTCAGGACGAGGAACTTCCAGACCTACTAATCCCGCTCACGCGAAGCCGTGGGACCTGTAGTGGACGACGTAGAGCTCCTCGTAGGGGGTGACGAAGGGGCAGAAGGGGCACTTGAACAGGTTGTCCGGGAGCATCTCTCCGGTGTCCTTCCTCCCCCGGGACCTCGAGAGCGGGTCTGAGGAGTGCACCACGACCGACCCCCCCGACGCCTCGACCGACCACTCCGCCGAGTCCTTGCGCTTCGACGCAAAGTCCCTCACCAGCCGCACCACCTCCTCCGGGGCGGCCTTGCCGGACACCTCGTCGAGGACGATCTTGCTGTCTTTGATCAGGGCCAGGGCTCTCCCGGCCAGCCCGTCAGAGATGGCGGACGCCAGCGCGAGCTGCTCGTCGACCGTCATCTCGGCGCACTCGACTTCGATCATCACTTCGTCCGAGACCGCCGGGGGTTAAGAGTTCGCCCCCGCATCTACGTCGATATCGACGTCGAGGAGGGCGGGCCGAGGGGCTCCCCTCGTTTGCGGGCCGTTTTCACTTCCTGCGAGTCTCCGCCCGCGGACCTAGCTTGTCGCACTCGCTTTTGGTGACCACGAAAGGTGAGCGAACTATAAACATCCGCTCCGACGCGGCCAGCCGCTTGAACAAGAACGTCCGCCTGCTGGGAGTCGCAGCAGCTGTCAGGCTCCTGGGGGCGGCGATGGTGTACCCTTTCCTCTCGCTCTACTTCAAGAACGTGGTGGGGCTCGGCTACGCGGAGATAGGCGCGCTCCTGGTCCTCGTCGCCGTCCTCCCCCTCGCGGTCTCACCCTTCGGCGGCCTGATAACCGACAGGGCGGGGAGGCGGAGGGTCTTCCTCGCGGGGCTCACGGGGGAGGCGGCGTCAGTCTTCCTGATGGCGGTCAGCATGCGCTTCGAGCTGGTCGCCGGGGTCCTCCTCGGCGGGACCATGGCCGGGGTGGCTGGGTCCCTGGCGCAGCCCGCCATCCAGGCCTACGTCGCCGACATGACCGACGTGAAGGAGAGGACGATGGGGTACACCTGGGTGAGGATCGGGTTCAATGTCGGCTTCACAGTGGGGGTGGCGGTGGGGGGCGTGCTCATCGGGTTCGTCGGCTTCCCCGATACCGCCCTGGTCACCACGGCGATCCTGGTCGGCGGGATCATCTTCATGCTCGTCATGCTCGACCCGTCCCCCTACGACCTGGCGCGCTCGAAGGGACCCTTCCTGGCGGAGGCGGCGCACCCGGCTGCGAGGCCGGGGTCCTTCCGCGAGAGCCTGAGGATACTCGCCGCCGACAGGACGTTCCTCATCCTCTGCTTCGCGTCCCTCGCGT
>JAFLZE010000017.1 GCA_029785685.1 Nitrososphaerota archaeon
GGGTTCCTGCGGCTGCGGCGGGCACTAGTCGGAATCAGTTCCGTCAGTCTTGGTGCGTTCATTGCATATACTGCAAGGGACGCGATATTTATGCTCCAACTTTGGACTTGCGATTGTGCTTGATTGGCACATTCAAGGCGCTCTTGGTGCTGTCCGGGTGCACGATTTGTCGCTAGGTGGTTGTATGAGAAGGGGAGGTCTGTTTACTCGACGCAGCAACTCAAGCTGCCCACATCTCTGTAGAACGATTGCGCCGCGAGCTTGATTCCCTCAGAAAGGGTCGGGAATATGTGTACCGTATCGATGATGTCATCAATCGTCAGCTTGAACTTCACGGCTAGGACACCTTCATGAATCAGGTCGGCCGCGTGGGGGGCCATTACGTGCACCCCCACGATCCACTTTGTCTCTCTATCCGCCACGAGCTTGACCAACCCACGGGTGTCACCGATTATACTGGCCTTCGGCACCAAATCGAGGGGGAGGACCCCGCAGGCGCACTTGATTCCCTGGCCGTTGGCCTGCGCATCCGTCAGGCCGACGCTCGCCACTTCGGGAGAAGTGAAGACAGCCCTCGGGACCTCGTTGAAGTCTATGTGTCTTTTCTCATTGGTGAAGGCATTGCTCACGGCGATTGCGCCCTCCTTTGCGGCGACTGTCTCGAGCATCGGTTCGCCGATGACGTCCCCCGCGGCCCAGATGTTGGGCGCCGACGTCTGCATCCCATCACTTACCTCAACGAAGCCGTAATCATTCAGCACCACCCCTGCCTTGGTGGTGTTCAGTCGGTCTGTGTTCGGAGTCCTTCCCGTTGCGAGGAGCAGTTCCTCCGCTTCGAACACCCTCCTGGCGCCACCGACGGTCGCTCTTACAATCTTAGTGCTGCCTTTTTGGACGACCTCGTCCAGCCGGACGCCGGTTTGAATCTGTATGCCTTCTCCTTCGAGAGACTGCCTCAGAACCGTGGAGATTTCGGGCTCGTGGTCTGGGAGTATCCTTTCGCTCCGCTGCAGGACGGTTACTTCCGTTCCGAAGTGTGCGTACATCTGGGCGAACTCCAGGCCCAGCGCCCGCCCGCCGACGACGATCATCGACGTCGGGAGCTTCCCCAGACTGAGGGCTTCTTCGTTGGTAATGTAATCGACTCCGTCAATCCCCTCGACTCGCGGGACGCTGGCTCTGGCGCCAGTCGCGATTAGGAACCGCCTCCCGCTCACGGCCCTTCCCCCCACCTTCACCTCGCTGCTTGATGCGAAGATGGCAGCGCCCTGTATGTAATCGACCTTCTGGAGCCCCTTGACCACGTCGGCGTACTTTTGTCTCCTGAACCGCCTTACGAGCACGTCCTTCTCGGCGACAGCCTTCTCGAAGTCCAAGCTGCTCTTTCCGTACCTGATTGCCTTGAAAGGTCCCTCAATAGATTCTTGGTAGGACACGCCAACAGTGAGCATGCGCTTGCTCGGGACGCACCCCACGTTCACGCACGTCCCGCCGAGTAAGGTCTCTTTGGTCCTGTTCTTCCCGACCAACGCTGTCTTGACGCCCAGCTCGTCTGCCTTTATCGCTGCGGCGAAGGCGGCGGCGCCCTGACCTAGTATCACAAGGTCGTATTCAGCAGGCAAGAAGCGCACGGCCTCCTAGGATCGCTTGGCTCTGCTCTTCGGCCGGACCTCGGTCTCTACGTCCTCCTGCTCTTCCTCTTCTTCTGTCAGCGGTAGACTGCAACACGACATGGCGGGGGAATCGGAAGCAGGCTAGGTAGGACTGTTCCTTTAACTGCGGAAGGAGAAAGCCCAGTTGTGTATCACTGGGTGGGAACGCGCCAGATTCGGTTCCTCCTTCTTCAACATTCATGACCAAATCCTTAATTCACGGAAACAAGGTCTTGGCCTTAGAGGTGCCCATCCAGCTCGACGGGACCGACGTTCGAATCATCGAAATGCTCCAAGAGGATCGTCGGACGGTGTACAAGGACATCGCCCAGAAGGCAGGTGTCAGCCTTCCCACGGTGCGGTCACGAATTCAGAGGCTCGTCGAGCTCGGGGTGATAAAGAAGTTCGCAGTGATTGTGGACGCCGACAGAATCCTTGGCAAGGTCAGGGGCGTCTTGCTCCCGCAAGTCAGCCCGTCGAACGTGGATGAAGTCATGGCAAAGCTCGCGACCAGGAAGTAGGTCAGGGAAATCTACAGGACCGCAGGGTCGAATCCCCTGGTCCTGAAGGTCGAGGCCAGGGACCTGGACGGGTTCGGCCAGTTGATTTCAGAAAGACTGTCTGGGATAGGGGGAATCACCGGGACTTCCAGTTTGGTCGTCACTAAGACCGGGAAGGAGGAGTACGGGGCTTCCGTCGAGGCGGAAGCCATGGTCCAGTTCAAGTGCTCCTTCTGCAACGCGCCTATTCTAGGCAAGCCGTACGTCGAATACATCGATGGAGGGCGATACTACTTCAACGCCGAGGAGTGCGCCAAAGCGTACAAGCAGAAGAAGGCCAAGGGAAAAGCCTAGGCCACGATATGCCCGGCATCTTCGATCTTCTTCCTTATCCGGTCTTCGACATCTTCTCCGCCGCGATACCTCACCAGCACCAGTTTGCTTTGCTCGTCTCCCTCCACGGACACGACCTCCTGTAGGTCGGAGACCGCCTCCATCACGTTGGAGAGGCAATTCCCGCAGTGGAGCGAGGGGACGCTCAGCGACGCCATTCTTACCTCTGCGGCCATGGCCCTGCGCCTTGGAACGAGCCTTCCGCCAAAGGAGTTCACGAGCACGAATGTGACACCCGCCAGCATCGCCACCATGGCCCACACAGGCTGCACAATGCCCGTAACCGCCAGGGGAACGCCTACGCCGTTGAAAGCGAACGCGATGGCTAGGTTCTGCTTGGTCTTCGAGTAGCTGCTGGTACCGATGTGGTAGGCGTCGAGGACCCCGCCAAGCCCGTTTCCAATTATTATCAGGTCGGCCGACTCCATCGCTATGTCCGTCCCCGCCCCCAGGGCGATCCCGACGTCCGCCTGCATCAGTGCCGGGGCGTCGTTTATCCCGTCTCCGACCATGACGACCCGGTGCCCCTGCTGCTGCAGCCCTCTCACTCTGTCCGCCTTTTCGTTCGGGAGGACCCTGGCCAATACCTTCTCAATTCCCACCTGCGAGGCCACGGCCCGGGCCGTCCGCTCGTTGTCCCCGGTTATCATCATGGGCTCCATTCCGAGCCGCCTGAGCTCGGCTACGGTTTCAGGAGCGTCCTGCTTTATCGTGTCCGACAGCCCAATAAGACCGATGAGCCTCCCGCCGTACGCCACAGCAACCGTAGTCTCCCTCTTTGCCTCCATTGACTCGATCTCCTCCCTGACGGTATCTGTTGCCACGTTCTCCTCGGAGAGGAACTCTGGCTTGCCGGCAAGGAGCTCCCTCCCTTCGTACAGGGCCCTGACACCTCTGCCTGGAATCGCCTCGAAGCCGTCCACCTTCCGTGGGCCTACCCCTTCTTCATCGGCCTTCTTTACGATCGCCTTGGCGAGCGGGTGCTCCGAGAGTGCCTCAACACTGGAGGCAAAGGTCACCAAGTCAACCATGGTGTAATCGTTGAGGGGGTGCACCGCCGTGACGGTGGGCTTCCCAATGGTTATTGTCCCTGTCTTGTCCAGCACCACGATGTCAATCCTGCCGAAGACGTGGAACGATTCGCTGCTCCTGAAGAGTATCCCCTTCTCCGCTGCCATCTCTCCTCCCCGTATCATCGCCAGAGGCGTGGCCATGCCGAGTGCGCATGGGTACCCCATCACGAGTGCGGCGAGGGCTGCGAACGAAGCACGCGCAACGTCCGGCCGGCCTAGGACAGCCCAGGCCCCCACGGTCCAGATGGCGAAGCCGGCGATGGAGGCGATAATCACTCCCGGCACAAAGTACCTTAGCGTCACGTCAAGGAGCTGCAGCACTCCGGGCTTCATCGCCCTGGCGTCCTCTATGTAGTGCGCCACCTGCTGGAGAAAGCTCTCTTCCCCGGTCTTCGTCACCTTCACAACGAGGCTCCCGGTGAGGTCGACCGAGCCTCCGATGACCTCGCGGCCCACAGACTTCTCGGCGGGCATGGATTCGCCGGTGACGAGACTCTCGTCGGCCGTGGAGTAGCCATCAGTGACTACGCCGTCGACCGGGATGCTCTCCCCGGGTCTGACCCGGACGAGATCTCCGCTCGCGACCTGCGCGATTGGGACCACGACTTCTCTTCCATCTTTTATCACCCTGGCCGTCGGGGGCTGGAGGGCGAGGAGTTTACGGACGGCCTGGGAGGTCTTAGTCCTCACTTTCAGAGACGCGTACCCTCCGAGTAGGTGGTATGAGGTTATGAAAATCGCAATGGCGAAGAAGTCTGGCGCGGGGAAGCTCCTGTACACGAACAGACCGACGAAGCCGCCCGCCATGCCGCCAAAGGCGGCGAACTCCATCAGCACGTGCTGATTCAGGATGCTCCTTCTCAGCGACTGGTATGCCATCTTCAGGATCGGGAGCCCGAACCCGAGGACGTTTCCGAAGGCAAGGCCGACCATGGCGGCCTCGGCCAAGACTGGCATCGGGTTGGAGATGACGCCGAGCCAGGTAAGGGACATTACTCCCAGCGCCGCAAACGTCAGGACCGCTGACCCCAGCAGCCTGTACAACGCGCTCTTCACCTCCGCGTCCTCCTCTTCGAGTGTCCGCACCCTGTTGGGATCCCTGACCGTGTACCCCATGCTCCTGAGGGCGTCGTCTATCTGCCAGGGCTCTGCCCTGCTCGGGTCGTAGTTGACCAGCGCCTCCTCGTGAGCGAGGCTCACGCTGGCCCCCTCCACGCCGGGGACGGAGGAGAGGACCTTCGTTATGCTGCTCGCGCAGAACGAGCAGTGCATCCCCCCTATCTTGACCTGATATTTCTTCAGCTGCTGGTTCTCGGTCTTTTCAACCAATTCGACTCACCTCAAGAGACGAGCCTCAGGTGGCCCAAGGCGGACCCACAGGGTTGTACCTTTCAGGCCACCCTGTAGCCCGCCCCTTCAATCGCCTTCCTGACCTTGAGGCTGTCGGTCTGCCCGGGGTCGAACCTGACGGTCGCCTTCGACTTCGCAAACTCCACTTTGGCTTCCTTCACTCCCTTCAGGGAGCGCAGGGAGCCCCCGATTGCGTCCGCACAGCTCTGGCAGTGCATTCCATCGACTTTCAGTACGGCTATTTTCTCAGACGGCACTCTTTCACCACCCTAACTACAGAACGAATACTACTTATACTATCAGGTTTATAGCTACATAGGGACTATGCCCCAAGAAAGCAAGCTCATTGACACCTGCCCAATACAGGGAGTGATAGATGTCGTCAGCAAGAAGTGGGCCCTCCTCATAATCTGCGTCCTTGGGAATGCCCCGAAGATGAGGTACAACGAGATCATGAACGAGCTAAGGGGGATCTCCCCGAAGACCCTGGCCGACACGCTCAAGCAGCTCTCCTCGTCTGGGATTATCAACCGACGTGCGGTCAACGAAATACCCCCTCGAGTCGAGTATTCACTGACCGAGGACGGGGAGAAACTTAGGGATGCGATAATTCCCGTCATCGAGTGGGCTGTGGACAGGTCCAGCCACAGGGACTGCATCATACTACAATCTGTTCTCGCTAAGAAGCGCCCATGAACCTGGAAGGGAACGGGGCGTCTCACATGGGCTGACCGAAGAGCTCGGAACGCCTTGAATACGGAAGGAGGGTTTTCGATTCCGCGGGCGCGCAGGGGATTTTCGATGGCTACCTGCTTCGGCCGATACCTTTTGGCTGCTGGGTAACGCTAATGCTGGTCTATTTTCGTGCCGTTGTGCATTATTACGCCCGTCACCGTGCATGCCCGCTTCAGAGTGTTAGTAACATAGCAATCGTCTGCCGCCTTCCTCGCGAGGGTTTTGATGGCTTCTTCACTTTCTGCGCCTGCAATGCTAACCTCGTAGGTGATATCGGTAAACCGTCTCGGTGGCTGCATTGATATCTTTCCAGAGACCTTCATCTGCTGAGAGTCGAGCTTCAGCCCACCTACGATCGAGTGCTCTGTGTAGTGCACGAACTGGCAGAACCCCATGCTCGAAAGGAGATAGGATAACGGGCTGGCACCTTTCTCTCCTCCCCCTCTTTCCTTGTATTCGTCGGAATGCCAAACGAGGTTGCTGCCTTCTCGCGACGCCGTAGAAAGAAAATTGTCATTCTTCTCCAGCCTCACGGTTATCGTCCTGGGAGGCAAATCAGTCTCGTGCTCCTTGACATACGCCATTGTCCGTTTCGTCCTCTCGATTACGGCCTCCTCGAATTTTATCATGCGGCTACCCCTTCTTTCGGGTACGAGTCAGCATAGTGGGAGCAGCAGAACGGACAGTTCAAATCAAAAAGAAGGGAGGCGTGGGACGTGCCCATCCCATTTCGCCTTCTTACATCGGGTGGGCCTTCGCCTTGTGGTCCATCAGCTCTTGCTGACTGGCGAAGGTCGCGCCGCATGCAGGGCACTTGAATTCCTGCTTGGGTGTGCTTGACATGTGGACCTTTCCGTGCTCCATCAGTTCGTTCTTGCTCGCGAAAGCGGCACCGCAGGTCGGGCACTTGAACTGACTCGAGCCTGCGCTCCGGCTCCCGTTTCCACCTTTGCCGGAGGCTCGCGAGACTCCGAAGCCGACCAGGACGCCCCAGGTGGCGCCGTAAACTAGGTGCGCGAAGAAGAAAGCCACCGCGACGTAGCCTATTTTCGCCATCAGCATCCCCTTGGCCATGGTCATGGAGACTCCCATAGTGGCTACGACGGCTTTCACAGCGCTTGGAGCCATAACAAGATAGAGCATGGGGAGCCCCCAGACGAAGTAGACCACTGCGCCTGCGAGCAGCCCGATTCCGAGGCCACGCCCGGCGTTCGTGACGAGGAGCTGTCGCTTCACAGCCAGGGTCACGGCGACGAGGATGGAGGCTATGATGAAGGTGCCTGTGATCAGGTGGATGACGAGCCCGCCCAGCATGGTGCCCATGAAGTCTCCGGGAGCTATCCCGAGCACTCCGACCCCCAGAGCTCGGAGAATGAGCGCCTGTGGCATGCCCATCGACATGCCCGCCGCCAGCATTACTAGGACCATCAGGATTGCGCCGACGAAGCCGCCGAGGATACCCCACTTGTAGTATGTTGATGTGAGCGCCACGGTTAGTTGCCTCCCAAGGCGGCGTCGATCTTCCGCCTGTACGCGTCCGCTGGCATCGCTCCGATGATCTTGTCAACCAACCGACCGCCCTTGAAAATCATCACCGTTGGGATGCTCATGATTTCGTAGCGCATGGCGAGGCTCTGATTGGCGTCCGTGTCCACCTTGGCGAAACTGACTTTTCCCGAATACTCCTGGGATAGTGACTCGATGACCGGAGACACCATCCTGCATGGTCCGCACCAGTCGGCGTAGAAGTCCACGACTGTTGGTGTCTGTGACTTCAGAACTAGGCGTTCGAAGTCCGCTTGGGTTATGTGTTGTACTTTGTCTGACATTCTCTTTGTCAGGATGACGGGTGACGGGCGAGAATTAACCTTGCATTGCAACGATTAAACCTGTGCTTTAATCAAGAAACAGGGCTTGAAGTTAAGGGTAAGATTATAAATTCGCAACCTCGGCACGAACTTGCGTTGAAGTACAACATCGTTGCGCCTCTGGGAGAAGACTTGGAGTCAATCTACACCGCAGTGCGCGAGTTCCCCACCGAGAAGATCTACCTCCTATCCACGGGCAAGCACAGGGAAAGGCTGGACGAACTGAAGGCTGTGGCTGACAAGCTCAGGATCGGAGTCCAGGTCATCGACATCAAGGGGGGCCTCCTCGAAGGGATGTTCAAGATATTCGCCCAGATGAAGTCTGCCGTGGACCAGGACAGCCTCCTCGTCAACGTGTCGTCGGGAGACAACCTCGTGAACTGCGCCGCGCTGTCGGCGTCGTACGTCAACGGGCTAAAGGCCATGGCTGTGATGGACGATAAGTTGATTATGCTACCAGTCCTGAAGTTCTCCTACTACAGGCTCCTGCCTGAACGGAAGCTTGCGATCCTCAAGTTCTTGAAGGACCAGCCTGATTGTTGCAGCTCCCTGGAGGAATTGGCGGCGAGGACCAAGATGAGCCTACCATTGGTGTCGTACCACGTCAATGGGAACGCGAAGGCGGAAGGCCTCATCACCATGGGCCTGGCCGCGACCCATATCGGGCCAAGAGGGAAGACCCAGGTCATGCTCACCGAGCTGGGGAAGCTCATCTCCGTAGGGGACATCGAGGCGCCGTCGCAGGCCGCGCTTCCTCATCCTGAGGCCGTCGCTTAAAGCAGAAGCTTCAGGGTCAAGCCTAACCTGTTAATCTGGTGCCCCAGGAAAAGAGGGCGAAAGGAAGGCGATAGTTGAAATGAAGATTGACTGCAGGAGTTGCGGCCACCCAATCGAAGTGACGCCACCATCCAAGGACTACGAAATTAAGCTGAATGAGCCATGCCCAAATGGAGATAGCATTGAGGTCAACGTCAGGTGCGATAACTGCTCCGCACAGACCCAGATCTACTGGGATGCGGAGCATGAGTTGGCGGTTTGATGTTGGGCGAGACCGGTTGGTGCCGTCGGAGATGGGCAAAATCATCGCCGTGGGGGACATCGGGGAGTTCCAGGCGACCCCGGCCAAATAGGGGCCTAGCGGACTAGGTCCCTCAGAGGTCCATCGTTCAGCGAAGCTTTAGGTTAAAACCACCATTTTACTTTTAAGCTCAACTTGTTAATATGATTGCCAGGCTTCGTTCGCTGAGAAAAATGCCAGAATTTGCATGCCAGGCGTGCGGAGCAAAGTTCCCTACTCAGGAAGCTCTGATGGAGCATGGGAAGATGCACGCTGCGAGCGCACCGGTGCAACAGTTCAAGTGTCAAGCGTGCGGCGCCACCTTCGCTACTCAGGTGGAACTTCAGGCCCACGGTAAGACTGTGCACCCGATGTAGATGGGACGGCTGCACCCATCCCTCAACGAAGCCGGCCAGGGACACCTTGGCAGTGCCCCGGCCCTCCCTCATTTTGTGAATTCTTCCTCTACTCGTGGGACAGGTTTGGGCCCCCTACTTCAACCCACTATTGACGCCTAGACTTCTAGTTGAGCTCGATTGGGTGCGATCCTAGCGGACAATGCGTACGACGTGGCCTTGGTCGGAAGTTCGGCTTCGGAGTCAAAGGAATAATTCATAGCCTCCGAGACCCGTTCGTTGCCCATGGCCAGGAAGCACCCCTACACTCTCTGCGGGACCGGGTTCCCATCGGGGAAGCTCTCCTTGCCCACGTCGGCGAGGTCCATCGCGAAGAGGGGAGGAGATGGAAGCCCTCGGTTGGGGTACATTCAATTTCCACCAAATGCGGAGTGCTTGGAAACACCCGGTTCAACTCTCTCGAGCGCAGGTGAACAGCATGACGTGGAAAAAGACGCAGAGTGAAGAAGAAACCGAAGGCGATCTGAAATCAGCGTATGAAAGGGCGCGTACGAGCCGAGGAAAAGTTTCCAATATATTCAAGGCGCAGAGCCTTGACCCCAAGTCCCTTGGCGCACACCTCGACCTGTATCTGAGCATACTGTTCGGTGGCGGAAAATTGAGCAGAAAGCAAAGGGAGATGATTGCGGTGATCGTGTCAGCCCAGAATGGATGCCAGTACTGCGTCGCGCATCATTCGGCTGCCCTCGGTAGATATGTGAAGGAAGAAGGATTTATAGCGAAACTCATCGAGAACCCACTCGTAGTCGCCCTTCCCGCCAAAGACAGGGCAATGGTGGAGTATGCGATTACCCTGACGAGGAATCCGAAGTCCCTCACAGAGAAGGACATCAACGAGCTCCGCAAGCAGGGGTTGGTCGACGAAGAAATCCTTAATCTTGCCTTGGTAGCGGCGTACTTCAACTTCGTCAACCGCCTAGCCAGCGGTCTCGGCGTCGAACTCGAGGACGAGGGACAGACCCAATACAGGTATTGAAGCGCGCAAAGCTGCGATTGAAGCGTTAAAGCCGCCTGTTTTATTCCAGTTGGGGCTTCTAGCAAGCGAGGAAATGTCGACTTTTGCGACCTCGAGGTTCCCCCTCACCAAGCTCTCGATGGCCTGCGTGAACAGGGGCCCGTTCGGTCTGCATTCCATAAAGCGCTTCATCTTTAGGACGCATGAGGTCATCGTAACTGACCACCTCCTAGTCTCAGGAGACGAGGCCAGAATGCTGGACAATAGGAAGTGACTGGGCCCCCGACGGAGAAGGTCGTAATCACGACGGACCGATTTCTCGGAGACTACAGGAAGAACAGACAGAAAGCCGAGTCTCCCTGCGTGCACGAGGAGGCGGGGGCGGGTAAGGGGCTTCCAGCCCGCGCCAAAGTCGTCGAGATCACGAAGGGGTGCGGCTTCGAGCTCGAAGCGCATCCTCGTACTGGTCTAGTCTTTGTGGACCTCTTCCTTTACACCCCAATCCACTTTCCCTTCTACCACGGCTTCATCCCCGGGACGAAGGGCGACAACGGCTATTACCTGGACCCGCTGGTGGCAACTGAGGAACCCATGTATCCGATGTCAACAGTCCGCGCGAGAACCATCGGCGCGCTGCTCATAGCAGACGAGAGTGGGCCCGGCACCAAGACCATGGCCGTGCTTGAAGGCATAGGTCCTGTCTATTCCTCCTTGACCGATGCCCGACAACTTCCTGTTTTCGCCCTAAAACTGCTGGAGCACTCCTTCACCCACTACAAGGCTCCAGAGCCGAGGGAGTTCTTACGAGTCCGGAGGTGGCAGAGAAAATCCATCGCCGAGGGGCATGCCCGCCGAGCCACCAAATCATTCAAAGGGGAGTAAACGGGGAACATGCAGTATTCCGCCGAAAAGGTTCGGTCAGAATTTGACCAGACGGAGAGCCTCTGTCCAGTCTGCCTGGCCCTCGTGGACGCCTTCCTGATCGTCCGTGACGGCCGGGTCATAATGGAAAAGACCTGCGAAGTCCATGGCAAGTTTGATGTCCTTATCAGCTCTGACGCTGACTACTATCGGTGGGCCCTCAAGTTCAACAAACCCGGGACCATGCCGAAATCCTTCGGGACGGCTTCGAAGTCTGGTTGCCCGTACGACTGCGGGCTATGTCCCGAACACAAGCAGCACACCTGCCTCGGGATAATCGAGGTGACGGAAAGCTGTAACATGCGCTGTCCCACATGCTTCGCCAACTCAAGCGTGGGCAAGTCACTCGAACTGGGACAAGTTGAATCTATGCTCGACGCCTTCGTGAGGTACGAAGGGAACCCCGAGGTGGTCCAGTTCAGCGGCGGGGAACCTTCGATCCACCCTCAAATCATTCAGATGATACGCGCTGCTCGGGCGAGGAACATCAAGATAGTCATGCTCAACACAAACGGGACTCGTATCGCCAGGGACGAGGGCTTCGTCCAAGACCTTTCGGAGCTGAACGTCACAGTCTACCTCCAGTTCGATGGTTTCAAGAAAAGCACCAGTGAGACGCTCCGTGGCGAGGACGCCAGAGAGACGAAGAGGTCCGCCTTGGAGAACCTCTTGAAGCATAACGTGAACACCGTCCTTGCTTGCACCGTCCAGAGAGGGGTCAATGAGGACGAGTACGGGGCGGTGGTCGACTATGCGTTCAGGAACCAGCACGTAAAGGGGGTGGTCTTCCAGCCGACCTTCTACGCCGGCCGCCACCCTGACTTCGACCCACTCGACAGGGTGACCCTTCCCGACGTAGTCAAAGGGGTGGCCGCGCAGTCCAGCTTCGGGTTGCTCCAATCGGACTTCTTCCCGATTCCCTGCTGCTCCCCTAACTGCAGCACGGCGACCTACGTCTACGTGGATGGAGGGAATGCCACTCCGTTGACCCGCGTCATTGACCATGAGGACTACATGAATTACTTCTCGAACCGCGCGCTCCCTGATACGGAGTATTTCACAAAAAGGACAAGCCTGGAGACGCTCTATTCGGCGTCGGCGGTTCCGGGCTCCGAAAAGATCCTCATGAGTTACTGCACGGCCTGCGACGTGCTCCTCGACCTGGGGGAGCTGGCCCAGAAGGTCAAGATGATCCTCGTCCAGCCCTTCATGGACTCCTGGAACTTCGATGTCAGGCGTGTGACGAAGTGCTGCGTTGGCGAGATTACCCCCGACTGCAAGATAATCCCATTCTGCGCCTATAACAACGTCTACAGAGGGCCAAGGACTTGAGCGAGCCGAGTTGCTGCTCGGGGTCCCCATACCGGCCTAGCATCACCGGGCTGATTCTCGGGAGCGCCTGGCACCCGGGAGGCGCGGAGGCATCGGCGAAACTTGCTTCGATGATGAAAGCCGGCCGAGAGGAGATGTTCCTCGACCTAGGCTGCGGCATCGGGACGACCTCCCGCCTGCTTGCAGAGCAGTTCGGATGTAGGGTCGTAGGGATCGACGCCTCTCCAAGCAATGCCGGGGACGCCATGCGCAGGACGGTCGATTCCAACGGGATTTCGTTCCTGGCAGGCGACGGGGAGCACGTCCCTTTGGCCGAGGAGACCTTCGATGGGGCGATGATGGAGTGCGTCCTCTCGACCTTCCGTGACAAGCCCGCGGCAGCCGCGGAGTTGTCACGAGTCCTAAAGTCGAACGGACGCCTGGGGGTGTCCGACGTGGCGGTGGAAGGGGAGCTTCCTGAGGAACTAAGGTCCCCCCTGACCGACGTCTTCTGCGTCGGCAGAGCGCTTTCCGTCAGGGGGTATCTGGAGGTGCTCGAACGTGGAGGGTTCGAAGTCCAAGCCGTCGAGAAAATGGAACAAGAAACGCTGGATTTCCTCGGCGAGGTCAGGCGTCAAATCTTCCTCGCGAAGATGCTGGCCGGGGTCGGCAAGCTCGGGCTGGACCAGGAGGACCTGGACTACGCTCGCCACCTGCTGGCCCTGACCGTTACTGCCGTGGAGGAGGGCAAGCTCGGATATGTGGCGATAACAGCGAGGAAGTGCTGATAGATGGACAGGCCTTCGAACGCCCTGCATAGCGCAGACGAGACCCCGGTAGAAGTCAAGATCTATAGGATAACTGGAAGGCAGCTGCTCTTCAACGTGGGCCGGTCCGTGTGCGAGGAGTGTAACCTGACAGTGGCGGCAGTGAGAGAGGCGATTGCAAGAGCCAATGGAATCCAGGTCAGGTTCAAAGTCGAGCCCTGGCTGAACAGGTTGCCCTTCGCCCTTTCAAAGGGGGCGTATCACCCTCCGATTACGATTGTGGACGACAGGATCATCAGCCAGGGGGTGGTTCCTGACGTGGAGGAAGTCAGGCTTGCCATAGTCGGTGCCTCTAGACTAGAGAGGGGACGAGAGCCGGTATGAGCGCAGAGAGCCCTGCAGCTCCGAAGAGATTCCACTGGGTCGAGGGAAGGTACAGAAGGGACGACGCTTCTGTCTTCACCCGGAGGTCCTATCTTCCCCTCGAAAGTCAGTGTCCGGACACAGCTGAGGATGACACGGGCAGACCGGGCAGACTTATCGAAGGTTCGTGTGTGGAAGTCAACAAGGAGTGCTTCATAGCTACCGCGGCCTTCGGATCGGAGCTCGACTCGCGAGTGGAGCTTCTCAGGAAGTTCAGGGATGACATCCTGCTCCAGACCGAGCTGCGAGAACCGTTTTCGAAGGTCCTCGGGGCTTACTACCGCTATAGCCCACCCATAGCTTTGGGCATGAAAAGGCACAGAGCGGCGATGATCCTACTCAGGTGGATGGTCGCTTACCCAGCAGTTCTGTTCGCTAGGGGCTTCGTCGCGCTGTTAAGAAGGACGCACAGAGAATGGAGCGAGTAGCACGAGATCCCTGAAGGAGAAGGACGCCGGCAGTTCCGTTAACTGGCGAATTGAAAGGACAAGTTACGGTTCGGCGATGCGCGAGAAAGTCTCCACACGCCTGGCCTTCAGCCTCCTCGCCCTGAGTTTCCTGGCCGATTTCAGGTCAAGGTCGGCGACGAGCAGTCTGGGATGGGAGCCTGCCCTGGCCAGCACCTTCGGATAGACGATGCCGTCCCCCACGTCCTCGATGCCGACTATCACGCTTCCACCTTGGGACCTGGAAAGGAAATTCGGGGAGACTATGGGAATCCTGTTCTCTAGGGCCCGCGCCAAGATGTAAAGGCGCCAGGGGTAGAGGCCGGAGCCGCCAATCCTGGCAGGGGAGAAGATGACCTCGGCGCCCTTCAGCGCGAGTATCCTCGCCACTTCAGGGTAGACGATATCATGGCAGATTGCAATCCCTACCTTCGATCCCGCCGCACGGAAGATCGGGTACTCGCTTCCCGGTTTCGCCTTCCTCTTCTCCCTACCAAAGAGATGAACTTTCCTCTGAGTGCCTAGAAGGCCGTTCGGCCCGATGAAGAAGCTCTCCACGTAGGTGGAACCTCCCTCTCTGATGAAGTCTCCCCCAGAAATGAGATGTATCTTGGAATCCCGGGCGGCTTCTTCGAAGAGGCTGAGGAACTCGGCAGGATTCTCGATCACTTCTGGCGACCAGTGTTCCGGGAGGCAGGCTATGTCCGCTCCGAGCCTCGCTGCCTTCCGAATCATCTTCAGCGCTCTATCCTCAATCTCTCCCAGGGAGCCGGAGCACTCCATTTGGACCGCTGCCACCCTTAGCGACCCGCTGTTCATCAGGTACGGATCCTCGCGACCACAGAATCCAGCAGCCTGTCCGCTATGGCGCTCTTTCGGGCCTTCGGCAGGGAGACGCTCTTCCCTCGAGGGTCGACAAGCACCACCTCGTTGTCTTCTGATCCGAAGCCAACCCCCTCCCTTCCCACGTCGTTGGCTGCGACGAGGTCAGCTCTCACCTCCCTGCCCCTCTTCGCCGCTCTGCTGACCATCTCAACCCTCGTCACAGAGTGCTCAGCCTTGAAGATGAGGAGGAAGGTCGAAGGGGAGAGCTCCTTCACTCTTTCGATGATCTTCGGGCTCCTTCTGAGCTCCAGGACCACATCTTCGCGCTTGGAGTCGAGCTTTTCGTTGTGATATCTCGCGGGACCGTAGTCCGACGCCGCTGCGGCTGCGATGGCGAGGTCGAACCTCTTGCTCGACAGCTCCTTCTCCACCGCCGCCAGCATCTGCCGGGCGGTCTCCACCCTCACAACCCTCGCACTTGAGGGGGGTTCTGCCACACCCGGCCCGTATACCATCACCACTTCGGCCCCCCTTCTGATGCAGGCCGAGGCCAAGGCCACGGCCATCTTTCCCGAGCTCCTGTTGGTGAGAATTCTGACCGGGTCTATCGGCTCGACCGTCGGCCCGCCGGTTATTAGGACCTTCATGCCACTCATGTCATTCTTCTTCGCCAGGCGGGAGATTGCTATCTCCAGGATCACCTTCGGCGAGGATAGCTTGGCCTTCCCTTCCTCAATCACGGGAGGGACGAGCGTGATTCCGGCTCTCTCCAGCTTCTTGAGGTTCTCTTCGATGATTGGGTGAGTCAGCATGGTGTCGTGCATCGCTGGTGCGATTACGATTGGAATGCCCGCACCAAGGGCTGACGACACGTATGATGTGACAGTGGTGTCGTCGATGCCGGACGCGATTTTCCCGATTGTGTTGGCCGTGACCGGCGCGACCAGTATCAGGTCGGCCTTCTCTTTCCCCGTTGTGAACGCGACGTGCTCGATCTTCCCCGTGAGTTCCGTCACGACTGGGTTCCCTGTTGCCCATTCGAGCAGGTTTGGATGGATTATCTTCTGGGCCCCTGATGTCATCACAGCGTGCACGTCAGCGCCGTGCCTCATGAGGTCCCGGGCGATGTCTGCTGCCCGGTAGGCCGAGACGCTCCCTGTCACCCCCAGGACGATTCGTTTACCCTTCAGCTCCTGCCCTTCTTTTCCCGTGATGTCCTTGGAGGGATGGACCAACTGTGCGCCAGCAGAGGCGACCTACGATTTATTGATATGTCCCGGCGTCGAGGTCAGGCCATCGCGCCATTTTGTGGCCGCGGTTGAACATCAACTTGGTAGCTTCTCGAGGAGCTTCATCATCTCCTCATAATGGTCCCTGATTATGTCCGACCCCTTCGGCCCCATCATGTCCTCGGCGTTCTTCTTGCACTCCTCGATCGCTGTCATGATTCCCGCCTTGGTCGGGTCCTCGAAGCTCACCCCGCACCTGCTGAAGACCGAGGTGACGAACTGCCTGACCTGCTGCTTCAGGGCCTCGTCGCCGACGGGCTGATCCAATATCCTGGAGAACTCCCTGTTGGCGCTCTCGAAGCATGCGAGTAACTCGTCCCTTACGAAGGACGGGGTGACGGACTCCGCCGGCACATCAGGTGCCTTGTACGTCTCACCCATGGTTTGGGATTATAACATAAGTTATATAAATAGTGTGCGCCTCCTTCAGACGGCTTGGAACAGACCCGGCAACAGCCCGTGGACAGCTCGCTCCTCTCGGAGTTCGAGAGTGAGATATGGAGCAGGCTGTCTCACCTTGAAGAGGGCCGCGACGGCCCGAAGGTGACCAACCCTACACCCCCTGGTGGACATCAGCGGGCCGTCGAGGATTGCACGAAGAGCGTCTACGACCTCGACCTCGACGGGAAACAGCTCGTGGTGCTCGGGAAGCTAGAGTCGAAGGTACCCGGCGGGTCGATCAAGTCGAGACCTGCAATGGAGATAGTCCGCGATGCCATCGCTTCGGGAACACTCCGGCGGGGCAGACAATCTTCGAGGCGACCTCAGGGAATTTCGGCATAGCCCTCGGGCGGCTCGCGAAGCTCGGACTGAAAGTGGTCGCGCTGGTCTCGCGGAGGCTCGAGAAGGGGGTCCTGGACGGGCTGAGGACATCGGGAGTAAGGACGATAGACCTCGATATGGACGTCTGCCCCGCACCGGGAATGCAGCTCAACTCCAACGCGTTCGCTGCCAAGGCCATTACCCTGAACATCAGGTCAGACTTGGCCCGGTTGGGCTTCGACCAGGGGGTCTTCGACGATTCGCGCCAGGAGGTGGAGGCCCTTCTCGCGAGGCAGGACACAATCGGCCTGGCCAAGCTCCTGGCGAGAATCTACGGTGGTTTCTGCCCGCAGCAGTACGACAACGAGCTGAACGTGGAAGTGCACGAGAGACTCACCGCCTTCGAGATCGAACAGCAACTGTCGGAGCTGGGTCACTCGGTGGATGATCTTCGTATCGTGTGCGCTTTCGGCACCGGCGGGACGTCGACCGTCGAGCGCGTGAAAGCCGAGCTATCGAGCAATGGGCTGCTGTACCGGTACAGGAGCTTCGACGGCCTGGGGGGCGAGGAGGGAGCGTTCGCCCTCTGTAGCCTCTGGCTCGTCGACAACCTCGCCAAGCAGGGCAGGGCCAGTGAGGCGGAGGCCCTCTTCGAGAAAATCCTCGGCTACTCCAACCATCTGGGTCTCTTCGCAGAAGAAATCAACCCGGAGACAGGCGACCTTCTGGGGAACTTCCCCCAGGCCTTCACGCACCTCAACATCATCAACTCGGCCACCAATCTGGACCGTGCGATGGAGCGCGAGGGCGCGACTTAGGCCGGCCTTCCCGACAATCAGCGACTGCGGATATGCACTCCCAACGCGGCTCCCCAATGCGCGTTTTCCGCGGAGGACGGGCGCCTCGCAACTGTCTGGGAGCTTCTTCAGTGCGGGTTCATTTCTGAGACCATTGCCGCGCTCGCCGACTTCTATTCGTCTGCCATCATTCTGTCTAGGAACGAGCCAAGCATCATCTGCGCCAACCTTCCCGTCATCCCCCTGGGCTCTTTCGTGGAGAGTATCGTCAGGACAGTCCTGCCGTCTCTGTTCGAGATCCTGAAGTCGTCGGTTATGGCTATGCCGAGGATTGTAGGCTGCCAAATCCAATGCTCCTCCGAAGCCAGCGTCAGCTTCTCGAGAAGCGTCATCGTCATGGCCATGATTCTCCACCTGGTCTCGACCATCCTGGCGTTGCCTTCTTCGTCCAGTGGCTTGATGGCCCTGAGAGCTTTGCCGACGTACCCCTTCCCCGACAGGTCGGTCCACCAGTCGTGCACCGCCATCGACGACAGGTCGTACTCGAACTCCAGCTGCATGACAGAGCCGAGAGGGTCAGAGCCAAGGGCATACTTACACCTTGAGCGAACCTTGAGGGTCATTCTCCGGACAAACAGATACAAAGAGCCGACTGCAGCCCGGAGTGAGGCGGAACTTGAAACCATACGACCTCATCGTGATAGGAACAGGGTCGGCCATGAACTTGGTCGAGCCGATGCTTCAGCGCAACCCTTCCATGAAGATTGCCGTGATTGACAAGGACGAGCCGGGAGGAATCTGCCTCACTCGGGGTTGTATCCCATCCAAGATATTGCTCTATCCGGCCGAGCTCGTCCGCCACTCAGAGGAGGCCAGGACCTTCGGGATCCAGACCGAAATCACGAGAATCGACTTCCCCAAGGTGATGGACCGGATGAGGTCTCTGATTGGAAAGGACATAGAAGGCATCCGGAAGGGGCTGTCGAGCTCGCCCAACATCGACTACTTCCACGAGACTGCAGAGTTCATTTCGCCTTACACATTGAGTGTGGGGTCGGAGACGGTGACGTCAAAGACGATATTCTTATGCCTGGGTTCTCAGACGGTCGTCCCGCCAATCAGGGGCCTGGAAGAGGTGGGATATCTCACCAGCGACACCTTCCTGAAGCTGACGAAGTTGCCGCAGCCGGTCGCGGTCGTAGGCGGAGGCTACATCGCCGGCGAGTTCGGCCACTTCCTTGCGGCGATGGGGTCCAAGATTACCATCGTTGGGAGAAATCCGCAGTTCCTTCCGGACGAGGAGCCGGAGATTTCCGAGGTGGTCAAGACAGAGCTGAGCAGGCACATGAACATCCTCACCAACCACGAGGCCCGCGAGGCGAGGAAGAGGCCGGACGGAAAGAAGGTCCTGGCATCTCTGAACCGAACCTCGGGCAAGACGGTCGAGGTGGCGGCAGACGAAATCCTCGTCGCCACAGGGAGGGGTCCGGTCAGCGCTCTGATTCACCCTGAGAAAGCCGGCATCAAGACGACCAAGGAGGGATGGATAGAGGTGAACGAGTATCTGGAGACATCGATGCCCGGAGTCTGGGCGATGGGGGATGCCGACGGCAAGTACCTCTTCAAGCACGTGGCCAACTACGAGTCGGAGGTGCTGTACTACAACGCGGTGCTGAACCAACGTGTCAAGACGGACTATCACGCGGTCCCGCACGCGGTTTTCACCTACCCCGAAGTGGCCGGCGTCGGCTTGAAGGAGAAGGAGGCCGTCTTTCGCTATGGAGAGGACGACGTGCTAATCGGGTTCTACAGGTACGAAGACACCGCCAAGGGAGAGGCGATGGCTGCCGAGGACTATTTCGTGAAGTGCGTAGTGCGGAAGAGCGGCGGTAGGATATTGGGCGCGCACATAGTCGGCCCCCAGGCCTCTGTCCTGATCCAAGAGGTCATTAACCTGATGTACACCGAGGGACAGAGCGCAAGCACCATCGTGGAGGCGATGCACATACACCCGGCCATGAGCGAGGTCGTCCAGAGGGCGTTTCAGTCGCTTGTGCCTGTCCACGAATATCATCGCCATGGCGGGCAATCTAGATAGAGAACCCCAACGTCCCCGTGGGAGAAGCCTGCGGCTGCGGCGGGCACTGATTCGGCCAAGAGCTTAAGAACAGACGCCGCTTCCTGCAGCTTCCATTGAAGTATGTGGAAGGCTCGAAGCGGGTATTTCTCAGCACGGGTACGAGGTTCCCACGTGAGGTCATCTGGGCCATAGGCGCAATCAAACTCTCCGCCGCCAAGTCCAACGCGGAGCTGTACCCACCACTGCATGCACATCCGCCCCCCTGATAGACCTCGATTTTCAGATAGGAATCGGTAGCCTTCTCCTGTTCCAGCACCTGGCCTATCTTCTCGCGGGCTTCGGGCGTGAACACTACGAGCGGCTGTAACTCTTGCATATCAAGCACAGTTGCGGCTTTTCCTATTTAATTCTTTAGCTGACGGGCTCTGTAAAGTTCACGGGTGAAGCAGACGTCGTCGAAGAGGTGGGCGGACTCAGGGTCATGGCCGCAAAGGCTGATGCTGAGGTGCTCAGGGGGTCGAAGATTGACTTCGTTGAAAGCCTGCAGAGGACCGGTTTCAAGATAGAGAATCCAAACGTTCGTTCGGGTTCCTGCGGCTGCGGCGGGCACTAGTCGGAATCAGTTCCGTCAGTCTTGGTGCGTTCATTGCATATACTGCAAG
>JAFLZE010000180.1 GCA_029785685.1 Nitrososphaerota archaeon
GGCCGTGGTCTTCACCGCGCCGATGCTCGCCCCGCCGCTGGACTTGCCGATCCTCCTTACCGAATGGCCTGGGATCTACATCTTCGTGGCATACTCATCATTCCTCATATTCGGGGTCGTCGGGATGCTGTGCTGGAGCGTGATGTACCGCTCGTCGCCCGCATACTTCTCGCGCGGGACCTTCGACGGCAGGTCGGTCATGCTCCAGCTGATACTCTCGGAGCTCGGGGTGTACTCCATCTCCACCTTCCTCTTCCTGGCGGGGTTCGTCGGCGCAAGCCTCGTGCACGGGGGGTCTGTGGGGATCGTCTTCGTCGGCGCTTCGATGGAGTTCTCGGACATCCCCACGGCCATCTCTGTCTTCGGGATCATGGTCAGCGTCGTGCTGGGGGTCATCACCATCCTCACGGGGAAGGACGTCAGGGTCGAGGCCGCCCTGGAGGCGGTCGAGCACCATGCCTCCGCGGGAGGCGGGCTCCAGGCGCGGGCCCCCGCCGGAGAGCCCGAGCCCCCCGTCGGGCAGCGGCGCCCTCTCGCCGTGAAAAAGGTTTAAAGTCCAAGGCCCGGCCGACGGGACATGCGCTACGGGCGCGGGACGGGAGAGGACGACGCCCCTGTCGAGGCACTCGCTGACTCGGTGGGCGCCCCTCCGAACTACATCGACACGTTTGCAGACACCCAGAACGAGCCGGCGGCGCTGGCCATCGACGCGGGCGTCTCAGACCTCAAGGTGCTCTACCAGAACGGGAAGGTCGCGCTCCCCGTCAGCCTGACGATCCAGACGTCGACGGGGCTCCACAGGGGGGTGCACATGAGCAGGCTGGTGCACGCTGCCACATCTCACAGCAGCCCCGAGATAGTGTCGTGGCTCAGGATGATATGCAAGGAGGTGAACAAGAGCCAGCCCGGGTCGTCCGTAGCTTGCTCGTTTGAGCTGCCCTACGCGGACCAGTTCATCCCGGTCTCGATAAGGACGAGCCGGTCGGGGGCCGTCCGCTACCGGTTCACAGCGAAGGGGATGACGGCGTGCCCGTGCAGCAAGAAGATGGTCGGGGTCGGGCACATGCAGAGGGCGGAGATCGTCATGATCCTGGGCGGGGACGCGCAGCTCGACATGCTCAAGCTAGTCGACAAGATGGAGGAGTGCTTCTCGGCAGTCCCGACGGAGAAGATGAAACGCATCGATGAGGCGAAGAAGATCCTTGAAGCGCAGGAGCACGGGCGCTTCGCCGAGGACCTTGTCAGGGAGTGCGTGAGGCGGTTCCCCAACGCGGACTACATACGCGCGAGGTGCTTCGAGTCGATCCACGCCCACGACGCGGTGGCCACCTGGTCAAGGAAGCCTGGGTGGCTTCCCGAGTTCTGAGTAGCCCGGGCAGGGCAATTCCCGAGGACGCTAGGCCTGCTGAGGCGCGGGGTCGGCCGCGGCGGGCTGCTGCTCCGGCGCCGCTGCAGCGGCCGCAGGTTGCTGGGCGGGACGACTGGTAGGGCGCATGTAGCCGTTGTTCTCCAGCCAGTCGGCGTGGTCCTTTATGTAGCGCCATACGATGTCGGCCCGCCGCTGGTCGAAGTCCCAGGGAGAGACCAGGACGATGTCGCCCTCCCTTATCCACATCCTCCTCTTCATCTTACCCCTGATGCGGCAGAGCCTGACCTCGCCGTCGGTGCACTGGACGAGGACCTGGTTCCCGCCGGATATCTTCTGGACCCTCCCCAGGAGCTCCCCCTGCTCCGGGAGGACGAGCTCCTTGAGGTGGGCCTCGTTTAGGACCTTTCTCTTACCCAATTGAGTCTCCTCACCTGTGAGTAGCACGCGCCGCAGAGGCTCTTGAACTGCCTGGACTCCTCGTTGAAGATGACGCTGACGTGGGACCTGCAGACGGGCTTCTGGCACTCGCTGCACTGGGTCTTGGCGATGGCGTTGCAGTTACTGCATCTTACCATGATGAGTACCTCCCGCCGCCGCCCCGCCTGCCGCCCCTGTAGCCGCCTCTGCGGTTCCCATACCCGCCCCCTCCTCCTCGCCCTCTATATCCTCCCCCATACCCGCCGCCGCGCCCTCCGCCGCCGTAGCGGGAGTCCTGGACCGCCGTGATCGTAGTCTTCGCCGGGACGTAGAACTGGTGCTCGGCGTCCTGCTTCCTGAGGGGGCTGATGGTCGCTTTGCTGAGAGCGAGGATCCGCTCAAAGTCGCTCTGCTCGTCCCCGGAGACGAGCGTGAAGGCCTTTCCCTTGTCTCCCGCCCTCGCCGTCCTCCCCACCCTGTGGAAGTAGACCAGCGGGTCCTGGGGGACGTCGTAGTTTATGACCGCCTCGACCTGAGAGATGTCGAGCCCCCTGCTGGCGACGTCGGTGGCGACGAGTATGTCCGCCTTGGCGTCCCTGAAGAGGCGCATCGAGTGGTCCCTCTGGTTCTGGCTGAGGTCACCGTGGAGGGGGACTGCGTTGAAGTAGCGCCTCTGGAGCTCCCTCGCGAGCTTGTGCGCCCCGTACTTGGTCCTCGTGAAGATGATCGCGCTCGCGGGATTCTCGGTCTCGATGATGTCGACCAGGGTCTGGAGCTTGTCCTCGTAGCCCGTCACGGCGTAGTACTGCTCGAGCGTCTCGGCCGAAGGCTCGTCGGCGCTGACGAGGATCTTCTCCGGGTTCCTCATGTGCCTGGCTGCGATGTCCATGATCCTCTGTGGCATCGTGGCGGAGAAGAGGCTCGTCTGCCTGGTGCGAGGGATCGAGTCAAGTATGAACTCGATGTCCTCGATGAACCCCATGTCGAGCATGGTGTCTGCCTCGTCGAGGACGACGTACTTTGTCTTGGTCAGGTCGAGGGTGCCCCTCTTCATGTGGTCGATCACCCTCCCGGGCGTCCCCACAACGACCTGGACACCCCTGTGCAGATGGTCGAGCTGGACGTTGATGGACTGGCCCCCGTAGATGGCGAGGACATTCACCCCCGTGTACGCGCCGAGGCGCGATATCTCGTCCCTTATCTGGACCGCGAGCTCCCTCGTAGGGGCGAGCACGAGTGCCTGCACCTCGTTCCTCGCGGTGTCTATGGCCTGCAACATGGGCAAGCCGAAGGCGGCGGTCTTCCCGCTGCCGGTCTTCGCCTGTCCAATGATGTCGCGGCCCGCTAATAGGGGTCCGATCGCAAGCTGTTGGATAGGGAAAGGTTTCTCAAACCCTGCTTCGTCAACGCCCCTGAGTATCTGGGGGCGCAGTTCCAGTTCCTTGAAACTATTCATTTGCTTTCTTGTTTCCACGGCAAAGCCGTTCTGAGAGAATCAGAAGCTTCCTGGTCGTTCTAGACCCGTCTTTCAATCCTGAATCAAATCA
>JAFLZE010000181.1 GCA_029785685.1 Nitrososphaerota archaeon
CTTCGCAGGAAAGATGTACATCTTCGAGACCCATGGCGCTTCTGAGCCCCCGACGGGGCTGGAGGATAGAAGAAGTTGACAGGTTTCAGATCCTGGAGGGCACTTATGTTGGCGATCTTGGCCTTGGGCCACACGAGCGTCACGTTCGGCTGGGGGATGAATGTCAGGTAGTCTGTCAGAAGTCCCGCGACACCGATTATAGTTCCGACTGTCCCCACTGTCACTACCACCCTAAGGAAGTCGCGCCTTCCCATCTCCGAATCCTTGTTAACATCCGTGGGCGGAGTTTTCTTTTCCCCCCCCGACTCGTCCATTTCTGGAAACGCCCTAATCCTCATTAAAAAAACCTATCTTGTATTAGGAGTATGGGATGAAATTCGACCGCCTAAACCTCGCATGGGAGGCGAAAGCAGGTCCGTGTAGAGGACGCTTAGGTGCCAAAAGCCCGGCAGCGCCATAAAGGGTCGACCGCCAAAAGGCCGTTACCTCACGGCTTCGTTGCGTTCCAGGGTCCGGATGTACTCCAGATTGAACAGCGCGGGATTCGGGTCCGGGCTGCGCTAATCCTCCGATATGTCCCCCAATTTTAGGCAAAGCTTATGAGAGGTTCCCTAACACCTTCGGTCGATTTTATGACGGTGACGCCACCTACAGTAGCCATCTGGACTTCGCTGTTCGACCTCTATCTGGTCCTTGGCACGATGGTTGGCATCGTTGTGATTTCCGTCCTGACGTACAGCGTGTTCACGAAGCCGAAGGTGAAGACTGAGATGGGGCCGAAGAGTTCCTCCGAAAGGAGGAAGAGAATCCGTACGATCATCCTAGCGCTGATCACCATAAGCATACTTACCACCGTCGAGCTCGATACCTTCAGCTCTGCTTCCCTGGTCACCGTCCCCTCCGACCCGTCAAATTCGATGACCATCCAGGTGGTGGGGCAGCAGTTCTTCTGGACTTTCATCTATCCGAACAACTATGCGCAGGTGGGCAACCTCACAATCCCCGTCGGCGAAACGATAATTCTGAACATCACTTCCAAAGACGTGTTCCATTCTTTCGCCATACAGCAGCTCGACGTGGCCAAGGACGCCATCCCAGGCAGGTACAACCAGCTGTGGCTGGAGGTCCCCACCCCGTCGAACTACTCGATCATCTGCAAGGAGCTATGCGGGGTTGGGCACGCCTTCATGACCGCGGAGCTCTATGCTGTGAACGCCACCACCTTCAACACATGGTACTCTTCTGTTCAAGCGAAGGGAGGGTAGCGGGTGGCCTACGACTTCCGGAAGAGCCTGCACAGGTGGACTACCACCACCAACCATAAGGACATCGGCATCCTCTACTTCGTGACATCGCTTTTCTTTGGCGCCGTAGGGGCGATGCTGGCCGAGCTGATGCGGGTTCAGCTCTCTGTCCCCAGCAACACCGTGCTGTCCGCCTCGCTGTACAACGAATTCGTGACCATGCACGGGCTGGTCATGATACTCTGGTTCCTTTCTCCTCTCGGCATCGCCCTGATGAACTACTTCGTCCCCCTCCAGATAGGGGCTCCAGATCTGGCCTTCCCAAGGCTCAACGCGCTGAGCTACTGGTTGTATCTCTTCAGCGGGGTCCTCGCCATAGGCGGGCTCTTCCTTCCAGGGGGCGGACCAAACGGAGGTTGGACCGTCTACCAGCCGCTGAACACTTCGGTCTACTCTCCAGGGGTGGGCATCTCGCTCGTCTTTCTAGGCCTCGCGATGCTTGCCGCCTCGGTGACCATCGGGAGCATAAACTTCCTCGTCACCATCGCTCACGAACGCGCCCCCGGGATGACCCTCTCCAAGATACCGATGTTCACGTGGTTCGCGACCTTCACGGTGATTCTGATGCTCCTCGCCTTCCCGCCTCTCCTTGCCGCGCTGGTGATGCTGATGTCGGACAGGCTGCTCGGGACCGTCATCTTCGTGTCGGTGGCGGGCGGGGCCATCCTCTGGACCAACCTCTTCTGGTTCTTCGGGCACCCGGAGGTGTACATCGTCCTGCTCCCGGCCTTCGGCGCCATCGCTGAGATTCTGCCTGTCTTCGCAGGGAGGGAGCTCGAAGGAAGGCGGGTCATCTTGCTCTCCACGGGGCTCTTGGTCCTCCCCCTCAGCATGCTGGTCTGGCAGCACCACATGTTCATCACAGGAATCAACCTGGCAGAGTTGGCAACCTACAGCGTCACAACAATCATAATCTCCTTCCCATTCGACCTCATAATTCTCTCGTTCATACTCACCACCCTGGGGGGCGTCAAGCTGAACACTCCGATGCTCTGGGCCTATGGTGCGATCGTGCTCTTCATCATAGGGGGGATTTCAGGGGTATTCCTCTCATCATTCGTCCTCGATGTCGTCTTCAGAGGATCCTATTTCGTGGTGGCGCACTTCCATTACGTCATGGTGGGCGCGACCATATTCGGCCTGGTCGCAGGGGTATACTATTGGCTCCCGAAGATCACCGGAAAGATGTACAGCGAGAAGCTAGGGCTGCTACACTTCGCAATCTCCTTCATAGGGTTCAACATCACCTACGCTCCAATGTTCCTCCTGATCGACATGCCCAGGAGGATTGTCACCTATTCTGCCTCCACAGGCTGGGGAACGCTCAACTACATCTCGAGCGTCGGCGCCATCGTCTTCGGCGGGGCGCAGCTCATCTTCATCGCCAACCTCGTCTACACCCACTACGGCGGTCTCCCGTCCATACCGAACCCATGGCAGAGCCTCTCGCCCGAATGGGGGAAGAGTGGCCTCTCCAGGTCGCTCGGGTCTTCAGCAGGGGGGTCGCTAGAGCCGTCTGGGCACGAAGCGGCCGAAGCCAGGCATACCAGCCACAGGCCGCTCGAAGTAAGCATCGGCGTCGCCATAACTCTCACGGGCCTCGCAACGTCTCCCTATCTCGCCGGCAAGGCCCTGACCGTAGTCGGCCTGCTGGCCGTCGTCTACGCTCTGTTCCGCTGGGCCAGGGACAACATGGGGGACAAGTTCTCTCTTGGCGAAACGTTCGGTGACAAGTTCCCATTCTCTGGCGTAGGGAGAATCAAGCTGGGAATGTGGATATTCATCGCTTCGGACATCTTGCTGTTTGGCTCGCTCATAGGCAGCACGCTCTTCATCCGCGAGAACTCAGCCATCGCGGGGGTCGTATGGCCGGCCATAGGCGGCGTCCACAACGTGACCACGGGAGCCATATCCACCGTGTTCCTGCTCGCCAGCAGCTTCACGATGGTCCGCGCCGTCGTGGCGCAAAAGGCCGGCGAGCATCGTCATTACATGGCGTGGCTCGGCACC
>JAFLZE010000182.1 GCA_029785685.1 Nitrososphaerota archaeon
GACTGGACCGAGCATGGCGCGCATAACCCTCTCGGATACGTTCGTCGGGCCAGGCAGCATTATGAGCTTCTGCTTATCCATGGGTGCCACCCGTCAGGTCCTTGCGCATAAGGGCTCTCACCCTCTCGACCCCCCCGAATCTCTTGACAAGCTTCGCAACCTGCGGTGGAACAAGGCTCTCCCAGTCCTTGCGCTCAAGTATCCTGTCCCTAACGTTCGTGGCCGAGTATCGGCTCCTGTCGAGATACGGGACGGCGCTCACCTCGAACCCTCCTTCCTTGAAGAGTAGGTATGTTAGCGCGTCGTTGGTGAAGACGACGTCGAACTTCGGCACCATAGACTCGAGGGTGGCCACCCAGAGTGAATGAGAGTCGGCGTCAGGGATTGGCATGGCCATCCACATCGACGGGTCGACCTTGTTGCCGTCGAGGGCGCTCTTGATCATCTCGATCCTTTCCCCAGCGGTAAACGGGTTGTCTCTTTCGTGGCTGCGCTGTGCCGACCCCACGATCACGTAAACATAGTCGGAGTGTCGCAAAGCGTGTCTAACCGCCTCGAGATGTCCAAGGTGAAACGGCTGGAAGCGGCCTACCAGCAGACCAACCCGCATCCGAATCTCGTTTCGTCGCCCCGGCTTGGCCTATTTAAAACAGCCAGCCGTAGCGGTTTATCCGCGCCAGATTTCTATCCGAGCCGTGGAGGGTGTCGAGATAGACGGGTCGCAGGGTGAAGGCGGGGGCCAGATACTCAGGATCGCGGTGGCCTTCGCGGCCATAAAGCGCGTCCCCGTCCGGGTGGTCAAGATCAGGGAGGGAAGGGAGGTCCCCGGCCTCAAGCGGCAGCATCTGTCCGCTCTGAGAATCCTGTCTTCCGTGTTCGGTGGTCGGCTCGAGGGAGATGAAGAGGGATCCATGAAAGTAACCTTTGTCCCAGGGGGGCAGAACGTCACATCGCTTTCGGTTGACATGGGGACCGCTGCCAGCATAACGCTTGTCCTTCAGGCCGTCATCCCGGCCGTCGCTCTGAGCGGGTCGGAACTCAGAGTCGGGCTCACTGGAGGTACTGACGTCCCATGGAGCCCCACGTTCGACTACTTCAGCCGCGTAGCCCTGGAAGGTTACAGGGCCATTGGCATTGAAGCCATGGCAAGCGCGAGCCGCAGGGGGTACTATCCGAAAGGGGGAGGCCAGGTGTCTTCCGAGATACGGAAATGTGCGGGGGTGACGCCTATCGGCCTCGCCGACCCCCCATCGACCGCCACGGCCACCATAGTGAGCCGCTGTGGGTCCCTCCCAAGGGACGTCGCAGCAAGGCAGGCAAGGGCAGCCACCGAGCTCCTCGGGGCGTCAGGGATCGGGGTCGCGAAGACCGAGGTCATGGAAGAGCGCTCAAATTCACCGGGGACCTCGGTGCTCGTGTACAGCGTTGACGGGGGGAGGATCATGGGCACCGACGCCATCGGTGAAAGGGGGAAGCCTGCCGAGGATGTGGGGGCCGAAGCTGCTGCCAAGTTCGTATCTACGCTAAGGTCAGGAGCCAGCATCGACGCCAACCTCTCCGACATGCTCCTTCCACTCCTCTCGCTCGCGTCGGCGCCGTCCAGGGTCAGGGTACCTGAAGTGACTCCCCACCTCGAGTCAGGGATGTTCCTCGCCGAGCAGTTCACTTCCTGCAGGTGGAAGGCAGAGAAACAGGGTAGCAGCGCACTGGTCACGGTCCGCCCGGCGGGCACCTGACAACTGAAAAGACACAATGTCTAAAAGGGCGAGACTTCGCGGCAGGCCCGAAACCCGATGTCGATAGAGCAATACATGCCCGGAGCGACCGCTGTGGGCATCGCTTACAAGGACGGCGTAGTGCTCGGGTCAGAGAGACGTATCACGTTGGGAAACTTTGTACGCAGCAAGTCAGGCAAGAAGGCCTTCCGAGTCACGGGGACGGTCGGCGCGGTCTGTGCTGGGATGGTCTCTGACATGCAGAACCTTGTGAAGGAAGTCGGTGTATACGCGAAGCTCAAGGAGCTCGAGTCGGGGAAGGTCATGAAGCCGAATTCGGTCGCCAAGCTGATGTCGACACTGATGTTCCAGAACAGGTATGCGCCGTTGCTGACCCAGGTGATCCTGGGCGGCGTGGGAGAGAAGCCGATAGTCTATGTCCTTGACCCTCTTGGGAGCGTCATAACTGATCAATATGCAACGGTGGGGACCGGCGAGGAGACTGCGATCGGGGTCGTCGAAGCTGGGTACAGTCCGGACATGACTCAGAAGGAGGCGCGAGACCTCGCGATCTCGGCGATAAAGGCAGCCGTCGCCAGGGACGCGATGAGCGGAAACGGCATCGACCTGTTAACCGTGGACAAGACAGGGATCAAGGAAGAAGGCGTCAGCCTGTAGGCTGACAGTCAACCCCTTATTCCGGCACGCTCTCTGACTTCAGCTTTCCGCTGTCCAGCTTTACGAAGAGGAATCTGTTGTCTGCAAAGACAAGAGTCAGCTCGTTTTCCTTCTCTTCGACAGTCAGCAGCGCCTTCCCTACGATTCCATCGAATTTCGCCATTGGCGCAGGATGCCCTCGGACCTTCGTATTTCTGTCTGCCGGGTCATCCGTCCAGACGAGCAGCGAACCTGTCAGCCTCATCCGCTGTCTTTTCCACGGGCGAGCCGGTAGAGCTCCTAACCAGGTCCCTGATCACCTGGTCGAGGCTCCTGCTCCTTTTCTTGGACTTCAAGCGCTTCAGTGCCCTGTGCGTCTCGTCGTGGACCTTGACTGTTTTCAATTCGATGCTCTCATTTTTGACTCAGTATCGTCGCGAGATCATCATCTGCTCGGGAGCTTACTCCGAGCTATGACTGGGACGGCGTTCACCTCATCGTCGGTCCGGTCGGTGCGCTCCCCCGATTTTAGGCTTTATTTGCGCCCTCCAGAGCGGACGGCGTGGGATTCCTCGACGGCATCAGGGTCGTGGACGCGACTCGGCTCCTCCCTGGCGGCTTCTGCACGATGCTCCTTTCTGATATGGGAGCAGAGGTGATCAAGGTCGAGCAGCCGCGACTGGGGGACTACATGCGCTCGACCCCGCCGACCAAGAACGGCAGGAGCCCGCTGCATGCCAGCGTCAACCGGAACAAGCTGAGCATCGGCATCGACCTGAAATCGCGCGACGGCAAGGAGGTGATGGAGCGGCTCCTGGAGAAAGCGGACGTATTCATCGAAGGCTTCAGGCCCGGCGCGATTTCGAGGCTCGGGTTCTCATTCGAATCAGTCAAAAAGATCAACCCGACTATCGTCTACTGC
>JAFLZE010000183.1 GCA_029785685.1 Nitrososphaerota archaeon
ACCTCATAGACGCGGTCCCGGATGCCTTCGCGGTGATGAACGGGACCGAAGAGTACGGATTGTTCGCGATCAACTCAGGCGCCGACGGCCTGGTCTCAGGGGGGGCGAACGCGCTCCCTGAGCTCTTCAAGTCAATGCTGGCGGCGGACCGGAGAGGGGACCACGCGGCCGCGCTGTCGGCACAGAGGCAGGTGCAGGCGTTCAAGGACCTGGTGAAGCAGGGCCAAATCTCCGCCTACTATGAGATACTCAGGGAGAGGGGGGTAGACTGCGGCTTGCCGAGGCGCCCCCTTCTGCCCCTGGAGAAAACGGAGGGGAAGAGGGTCATCGACGGCCTCAGGGGCTTGGACCTGATCTAGGAGAGCTCCGCGATCTCCCTGTGCCTGAAGCAGCTCGTGACGTGGTCGTTCACCATCCCTGTGGCCTGCATGTGGGCATAGCAGATGGTGGGTCCCACGAACCCGAAACCCCTGATCACGAGGTCCTTGCTCAATGCCTGGGCGTCGGGGGTCACCGCAGGAATCTCCTTAAGCGTCCGCCACCTGTTCGTCTTTGGCCTCCCGCCGACGAACCTCCAGATGTATTCGTCGAACGAACCGAACTCGTCCTGGACCTCCAAGAACGCCCTGGCGTTCTGGACTGCAGAGTTGATCTTCAGCCTGTTCCTGACGATGCCGGGGTCCGACAGCAGCCTGCCGACCTTCCGCCGGTCGTACTTCGCGACCCTCTTCGGGTCGAACCCCTCGAATGCCCTCCGGTAGTTCTCCCGCTTCCTGAGTATGGTGTACCAGCTGAGGCCCGCCTGGGCGCCCTCGAGCACCAGGAACTCGAACAGCAGCCGGTCGTCGTGCAGCGGGACCCCCCACTCCTTGTCGTGGTACTCCTGGTACAGCGGCTCGTCGAGCAAAGACCAGCCGCAACGTTTCACGGCCCCCACGACCGCGCGTCGTTCTGCCCTGGATTCAACCCTTCCGGCCCGAAGGCAAGGCGTATACACCACGGCTGACGGGCTGCAACCATGCCAGTCTGCCCAAAATGCGGTAAGCTGATCAGTGCGAAGAAGTTCAAGCGGCACCTGGAGCGCTGCGGCTCTATTCACAAGCACGGCCCAGCTCCGTTGCAGAGCGGGGACAACTTCCTCGAGCGGGTATGAAGCTTAAAACCACCTTGAGATGACCGTTTTCTAGCGCCCTGGTCGTATAGAGGTCAGTATGCTGCCCTGTCATCGGTTCAGAGCCGGCAGAGCGGCAGCGACCCGGGTTCGAAATCGCCGAGACGAAAATCCCGGCCAGGGCGCATCCATGACTCAGTCGAATATCACACGCGAGCCGAAGCAGGTCATCGAGTGAGCCCGCCCGCTAAGGCTTTTAGCAGACTTGCGCCTCAGTGAGTCGAACACCTACGTGAAGCGCCCGCGTCTCCTTGTCTTTTCCGCAGGCATCGTCATCCTGCTCGCCTTCGCCTCCTCTTCGGCTGGACTGACCAGCAGGTCGCTTACACTGACAGTCTACGCTGACGGATACGTGCACGTCCGCCAGTCGTTCGCCGTCGACCCCAACGCCACCTCGGTCCAGGTGCCGCTGCTCTCTGCCGCGGTCTCGGACCTGGTCGCCACTGACCAGAACGGGTCTCCGCTCTCGTACGGTTTCGCGTCCGGGGGGAGCAACCTGACGGTCTACTCCCTCGGGGCTAGCTCGGTGACCCTGGCCTATGACACCAGTTCGCTGACTTCGAAGAATGGCACGGTCTGGACGCTGACTTACCGCGCCGCCTTCAACTCGACCGTGGTGCTTCCGCCCCTGTCGACCCTGACCTCTGCGTCGGGTGTTCCTGCATTACCCCCCTACACAATAAGCAAGGCGGGGACCTCTCCTGAGTTGACCCTGCCCGCCGGCAACTGGGATATCAGCTATGGTGTTCCCTTCGTCGGGGTGTCGTCAACGACAGTCGGCCAGCCGACGACGTATCAGACAGGGGCGTCAAGTCAGCCGGGAGCGGGGCAGGTGGAGCTCGCGGCGGGAGCCCTGGCCGCGGCTTTCGCCGTCGGAGTAGCATTCGCCCTTTGGCGCAGGCGGAGGTACGTGCCTAACCGGGGGGACCTGCGCCCCGACGACGTTCAGGTGCTGGGCTTCATCAGGGAGAAGGGGGGAAAGGTCCTGGAGCCGGAGATAAGGACGAGGTTCGCCCTCCCCAAGACCTCAGCCTGGAGGCAGATTAAACGTCTCGAGAGGATGGGGTATGTGAAAGTCACCAAAGTGGGCTCACAGAACCAGATTGAGCTTGTGAACGAAAGGGAGGCCAGGAGCTAGCCTAGGCGGAGGCGCCTGATGCCGCTTGGAACTCCAGGTTAGCCTGGGCAACGGCAGCGGCCCCCGCAGAGATGTTCTGACTCGAGAAGAACTGCAGCGCTTGGGTCAGATCCGCCCGACCGGCTGCAACGGCCGCAATCCTGACTCTCGAGTCGCCTTCCAAGTAGGTCGCTGCAGCCGTAGTCGCGCTCACAGAACCTTTGGTCTGGGTGCCAAGGGACGCGCCAGACGCGCTGAGAGACGTGTCAGCGCTGAGGTACGTCCCTATGGATGCCCGGAGGCAGGCCTGGGCCGACGCGACGAAGGCCTGTGCTGCTTGGGCAGTCGCCGACGCGTAGGTGGAGACCTGCCCCAAAGAGTACCTGACGGTAGCGTTGAGATAGGCGCCCCCTGACGCGGAAGCTCCCGACGCGGCCGCAAGGAGGTCACCGCTCACTAGAATCGCCGTCTCGCTAGTAGAGACGGATGTGTTGAGGGACGAGGCGTCAGCTTGGACGGTCCCCATCGCGGCGGTCTCATGGCCGAATGCGGTGTTCGCGCCGTCCACGGTACCCGACACCTGCAGGCTGGTGAGGTTGCCGTAGACGGTCTGAGCGGCGGGGAGTGCGGATAGGATGGGCGTCAGGTCCGCGACCACGGTCTGGTAGTCCGAGACGTAGGCGCTTCCGGCGGACTGGACGGCCACGACGTCCGAGGTCCCCGTACCCAGGTAGCTGGAGAAAGAAGCCAACGGGGTCCCGGAATAGGCCTCGCTCCAAGCGCCGGCGGAAGCCAGGGTATTGCTGTAGGACGTCGTCGCCGTCTCGCATGCCTGGATGGCCTGAACCAGGTTTGTGAACGTCATGATTCCTGCTAAATTGAGCAGGATGGACATGTCTGAGTTGACCTTTCCAGCCGTCGTCGACGCTGCGGAGACGCTGGTCGAGACTGCACCCGTGTTGACCTGAGAGATTGCCCCGTCGAGTGCGGAGGCGGA
>JAFLZE010000184.1 GCA_029785685.1 Nitrososphaerota archaeon
TCTCCCTGGAGCACTACGGCGCAATCCTGGCAATCAGGGAAGCGCTCGCCATCGAGGGGCAGAGGCACGAGGCGATCGGGAAGTTAGCCCAGAGCGACAGGACGGTCCTCCTCGAGGGGTGGGTCCCTCACCCCAACGTCCCCGCTTTGGATAGGGAACTCTCAGGCGCATCCGCCGGCAGGGTGGTCATAGTTGGAGTGAGGGGGAATCCTGAGGAAGCGCCTACCCTGATGCAGAACAACAGCAGGATCAAGGCCTTCGAGTTCCTGGTGAGATTCTTCTCCCTTCCCAAGAGCGGTGAAATCGACCCTACCATGACCTTCTCCATTGTCTTCCCTGTCTTTTTCGGACTGATGGTCGGAGACGTAGGTTACGGTCTCGTCATCCTACTGCTCGGGTTCTATTTCATGAGGATTGGGAGCGGCAAGACGAGCGCCAGGGCTCTCCCGCGGGCCATCCGGTCCTTCGGAAGGGGGATGATGTCGAAAAGGACCCTGGGAACAATAGGGACGATAATGATGGTCGGGGGTGTCTCGGCGATGGTCTTCGGGGTCCTGTTCAACGAATACTTCGGAGCCGCGCTCCCTTGGTATGGGGCTGCGCTGGACGTGGTCGGCCAACTGCCGATCCTCCTGGTGATCACGATATTCATCGGACTGGGCCACATCACCCTGGGTTACATTTTCGGCATCTATCTTGGGGTCAAGACGGGCCACATGAAGCATGCGATAGGGAAGCTGGGGTGGCTTGGTTTCATGTGGAGCGGCACGGTCGGCCTGGTCGACTTCTTCGACAGGGGGCTCTTTCCGTCTCCCATCCTTGCAGCGTATGCGAGCATTGCCGCGCTGATTGGCTCGGCGGTCGTCGTTGCGGTCAGCGAGGGTCCAAGGTTCGCCATGGAGATTCCCACACTGATGAGCCACGTCATGTCGTATGCGCGGATACTGGGAGTCCTTCTTGCTTCGGTCTTGCTTGCTTCAATCGTGGACACGAGCCTTGGGGCGAGCGTCGGCAGGGCGCCCATTACCGCGACCATCTTCGTCGCTGTCATAGCCGTCATGGTTCACCTCCTGAACATCGTGCTTGGGATCTTTGAGCCGTCCATCCAGGGGGTCAGGCTCCACTATGTCGAGTTCTACACCAAGTTCTTCGAGGGGAACGGCAAGCCGTTCTCTCCATTCGCTGTACGAAAGAAGTACACGAAATAATCCCATGAGCCGCCGAACGACCGACGGCCGAATTCATCCGAGTAACAGTTAAAAGTCCCTCAGAGTCGAGCCGCATTCGAGTTCGGAAATGGCCTTCACAATGGACCTGCCCACGGCCCTGACCTTCATCGCGGCTGCAATCGCGATGGCAGGCGGACTCATCGCCACCGGCATCGCCCAATCTGGTATCGGCGCGGCAGGCATGGGCGTAGTCGCCGAGAAACCTGAGAGAACCGGGACCGTTCTCTTCTTCCTTGTGATCCCGGAGACGCTTTTCATATTCGGCTTCGTCGTTGCGCTGATCATGATGCTGCAGATACTCCATCCGTAGCACTACCGCCCTCTCCTCTGCCACCTGAATTCAGCAATCGAGGGTCCCGCGTTGCTGGATAGATGCAACTGTATGCGTAGCAGGGGACCCGGCGTACGCGTTCTGGGGTCAGTATTGCCGAAGTATCGAAAAGTCCGATAGGTCGGACAGGAGTAGCGTGGCCTCATTACGGGGCAGGTTCATCAGCATGCGTTTCGCTTCTTCCGCGTAGGACTGTGCCTGGGCGGTCATCTTCCCGACGACTTCGCTCTCGCTGTGGGTCTTCAGAAGGCCTACCGATACCTTGTCCTTGGACCTCCAGTCGAGCAGGTCGTCCTTCAGCTGATATGCAATCCCCATGCACCTGCCATACTCGGCAAGCGCCTTCACCTCTTTCTCGGTGCCGCCCCCGATCATCGCTCCCAGCTTAGCAGACGTCTCGAAGAGGGAGGCGGTCTTTTCACTTACTATCCTGAGATACTCGTCCCAAGTCAGCTTGTAGATCTCGGGGTCGATGGTGAGCTCCGAGTACTCGCCCTCGGACATCTGTAGGGCAGCGTTGCTGATCTCCTCCGCTATTCTCTTGTCGTCGTACCTCGCGGCGATTGCGAGGATCATGGCGAAAACGAAGTCTGCGCTAAGTAGCGAAGCGCTGTACCCGTACTTCAAGTGGAACGGGACCCTTCCCCTTCTGAGCTTCTCCCCGTCAATGACGTCATCGTGGATGATAGACTCGGTGTGAAGCAGTTCGACGGCGACTGCCGCTCCAAGGACGGAGTCGTCCCTGCTTCCGACGGCTTCCGCGGAGGCCATCAGCATCACGGGGCGGACCCGCTTCCCTCCTTCCGTCATGTACACCAACGGGTCATGGAACCTGGAGTGGCCGTACAGTTTGAGTTCGCGCGAAAGTGCGGTGTCGACTCTCTTGGAGTAGGACTTCATCCTCTCCTCTAGCGCCTCCAGCGTCATCGCCCGGTCTTCAGCCAAACCCTCTCCCTCCTCCTGAACCAAGTTTCTCAGGTTCTTATTTAATGAGTTCTCCTAAAGCTTGAGGCTTATGTTGGCGTTCAAAGTGCATCAGTTAGAACTCGGGGGCAGGAGTCGGATCCTATTGCCGAAGCTCAACAAGGAGCAGATATCTTTGCTTTCAAGGCGCTTCGATTCTGCAGGATTCAGGGTGGAGGCAGGTCCGATTTTGAGTGCGAGGACGACTTCACGCGCGATTCACGTCGACCCTGCCGGCCTGTGCTGGGGATCGCCAGACCCCTCCGACTACCTCCTGCCATCCATCCCGGATATCCTCGGCTGCGAAAAGGAGAAGGCGTCTCCGGAAGAGCTCATTGGGAAATACTTCGTCTTTTCCTCCGAAAGGGGGGAGCACTCGGTTCGTGTCAATCCGCGCTTGGAATCTCTGGGAACTTGGGACGAGTTGCGAGCCACCGGCGGCTGTGCGCTCTCGCCTGACGAACAGTGCATGGCCCGAGCGCTCCTTGAAGGGGCAGCGGGGCCCTGCAGGCTGGTCACGGATTTTTTGGCAGACGAGTCGAACGCGCTACTAATGGGAAGGCGGTCGTACTACGATTCGCGGTTGCCCGCCGGAGAGGCCTGCAAGACGCTCCGTGCGGTAGATTGCCTCGGACCACGGAACGCGTACATTCCTCGAAACGGGGTTCTTTCACTTGCGGGGCCCTGCCCCAAAGAAGCCCTGACAAAGGCCGCCGGGACCCTTCCCCTTCTGAGCTTCTCCCCGTGATGCTG
>JAFLZE010000185.1 GCA_029785685.1 Nitrososphaerota archaeon
CAGATTGGTCCAGAGTATCGCTCCGCCCGCCACTGACACGAAGATGACCGTCCCAAGGAGCCTGTCCGACATCAGCATCACCAGCGCGGCCAGGAGGGGCGGGAAGGCGAGGAGCATCAGAATCAAGGTGAACGCCGCGAACCAGGTGAACATCGGTATCTTGGAGATGGTCACACCAGGTGCCCGTTCGTGGGCGATGGTCACGAGAAAGTTTATGCTCCCGATTGTTATCGATGCGGCCAGCATCGCCAGGCCCAGGAAGACCAGCGAGATGCCCACTCCCGGAGAGTACACAGAAGTGTTCAGCGGCTGATACACGGTCCATCCACCGTTGGGCCCACCCCCTGGGAGGAAGAGCCCTCCGACCGCGAGGACGCCGCTGAAGAGGTACATCCAGTAGCTCAGGGCGTTGAGCCTCGGGAAGGCCAAGTCAGGCGCGCCAATCTGCAGGGGGACGAAGTAGTTCATCAGCGAGATCCCGAGCGGAGAAAGGAACCAGAGGATCATGATCAGCCCGTGCATGGTCAGGAACTCGTTGTACAGAGCGGCAGAGAGCACCGTGTTGCTGGGGACGGACAGCTGGACGCGCATCAGTTCCGCCAGCATCGCCCCCACAGCACCGAAGAACAGCGATGTCACGAAGTAGAGTATACCGATTTCCTTGTGGTTAGTTGTGGTGGTCCATCGGTGCAGACTTTGCCGGAAGTCGAAAGCCACCCGCTAACCTCCCTTTGTCTGAATCGATCCGTACCAGGTGTTGAATGTTGATGCGTTAACGGCATAGAGTTCGGCAGTCATGAAGGCGTGGCCGACTCCGCAAAGCTCCTTGCACACGATTGAATAGTTAGACGGAGTGGGGACCTCTAGCCAGAGCTGGTTGTACCTGCCGGGGATGGCGTCCTTGGCCACGTCGAGCTGTTGTATGGCGAAGGAGTGGAAGACGTCTTTGGAGGTGATGTTCAAGATTATCGTTTCGCCGACAGGCACGGTGAGGTTGCCCACCTGAGCGTAGTTGTTCGGATAGATGAACGTCCAGAAGAACTGCTGTCCTACCACCTGGATTGTCATCGAATTAGCCGGGTCCGAGGGGACGGTGACCAGGGAGGTGGCGCTGAAGGTGTCGAGCTCGACGGTGGTCAGTATGCTTATGGTGATCAGGGCAAGGATGACAGCCCGGATCTTCTTCCTCCTTTCTGAGGACCGCTTTGGGCCCACCCCGGTCTTCACCTTCGGCTTCGTGAAGACGCTGTAGGTCAGAACAGAAATCACGACGACTCCGACCAGGGTGCCGAGGACTAAGTAGACGTCGAACACTGAAGTCCAGATGGCCACAGTGGGAGGCGTGACCGTCACAAAAATCAGCCAAAGGTGTTAGGGAACCGCTCATAAGCTTTGCCTAAAATTTTGGCGAAAATCGGCCACTCAGGACGTCGACGACAACAAACGTAGGATAGGTTTTTTTAATGACAATTAGGGAGTTTCCAGAGAATGGACGAGTCGGGGGAGAAGAAGGAACATCCGCCCACCGATGCAAACCAGGATTTGGGGACGGGTAGGCGAGACTTCCTGAGGATAGTGGTCACAGTGGGGACGATAGGGACCATAATAGGAGTCGCCGGCCTAATGACCGAGTACCTGACCTACATCCCGCAGACGAATGTGACCCTGGCGTGGCCAAAGTCAAAGGTCGCTAACATCAACGACCTCCAGGACCTGAAACCTGTCAACTTCTTCTATCCTCTGAACAACGAGCCGAATATCCTCGTGAAGCTTGGGGTGAAGGCAGAGAACGGGGTCGGCCCGAACGAAGACGTGGTCGCGTTCAGCCTCATTTGCCAGCATTTGGGCTGCATCTATGCGTTCGTCCCCGAGGGGTCGTCGCCCACGTGCAACTCTGCGTACAAGATGCCAGTTGACGGAGGATACTGCTGCTGCCACGGGAGCCACTACGACTTCACCAAGGAAGGGGCGGTCATAGGAGGCCCAGCGCCGAGGCCCGTACCCATGGTGCAGTTGGAGCTGGATCAGGCCACGGGGGACATCTACGCGACCTCGATGGGGCCTCCGAGCATCTTCGGCCATAACACTGGCGCTACCGCACCAGCCCAGGTCTTGTCAGCAGACATGACCGGCGGCACCGTAATCACCAACACGGTCGCGGTTTCTTCTACTACGTCCACCAGCACCGGTACCACTTCAGGGAATTCGAGCGCGGGCTCTGGAGCCTAGACCATGGCACCGAGCATACGCAAACTCGTGGGGAAGGCCGTAGGCATAGCAAAGGAGACGAAGCAGGCTCTCACCCCGGACAATCTGTCCAAGTTTGTGGACAGCAGGTTCGGTTTCACCCACACTATGCTGAGACCGGCTCCTTCGTACAGCCTGAATCCCTTCTATTGGCTGGGGGCTCTGGCAATAATGGCCTTCGGTCTCCAGGTGCTGACCGGGCTGCTCATGCTGCTCTACTACATCCCCACGCCAGCGCAGGCCTATGCCAGCACCATACTGATAATGCAGACGGTCCCATTCGGGGAACTCATCGAGACTGTGCACCTTTACGGCGCCTACGCCATGATCCTCCTGACTTTCCTTCATCTGATGCGCGGCTACTTCGCCAGCGCCCAGAAGAAGCCGAGAGAGCTCATGTGGGTCACAGGCATGGTCATGGGCATCGTCACGCTGATGATGGGGTTGACTGGATATCTTCTCCCGTGGACCGTAGTGTCGAAGTCTGCCACCGACGTCTCCATCAGCATGATCGGACTTCTCCCTCCCCAGCTCGCAGGCATCGTGACGTTCTTGGCTGCGGGCAACACGGGGAACTCGGCTGAGCTCACCCGCTTCTTCGACCTCCATGTCCTGGTACTCCCCGCCGTGCTAATCCTTCTCTTCGCCGCCAAGCTATACATGTTCGAGACCCATGGAGCCTCCGAGCCTCCTACGGGGCTGAAGGGGGAAGTCAAATACCACGAGTGGTTCCCAGGAGTGCTCTCCTACCTCATGATGGTAGGCGCGGTCTTCCTCGGTCTCCTCCTGGCCGCTTCGGTCCTCTTCCCGCTTTCTCTTCCTCCCGAATACTCGGTCGCCGCGGCAGCGGCTTACACGGCTCGGCCGGACTGGTACTTCATCGCCCTGTATCAGCTCCTCAAGCTCGGGATGTTCGCCGGGGTCCATGAGCCGGACGCCATGGCGTTCGTCACCGTCGGGCTTGTGCTCGCCGTCATTCTCCCCTTCGTC
>JAFLZE010000186.1 GCA_029785685.1 Nitrososphaerota archaeon
CCAAGACCTCGCGGTCCTACCTGGCCCATCACGCTATGCTCCTCGTCTATCTGGGCCACCGAAGCCGAGTGGGTCGCCTTGACCTCGTTGTTATCGATCTCCAGGCTCGGGACACCGTCGGACTTCGCCGTCCCCTCGAGGAGCATAGCGTGATGGGCCAAGTAGGACCGCGAGTTCTTGGCGGCGTTCACAATCTTGATCATCCCCTTGAATATCGACCGCGACTCCCCCTTGAGGACCCCCCGAGCCTGGGTCGACCCGGTCGAGTCGCGGGAGTTGTGGATCAGGTTGGTCTCGTAGTCGTATTTCTGCTTCGAGTCTGTGAAGAAGATCTCGAAGCCCTCCGCGAGGGAGCCCCTGCCGTTGAGGAGGAAGTTCATCCTAGAGCGGGAAGTCGCTGCACCCAGCGAGAGGGAGCTTACCGTGGCCCGGGCGTCGTTGGAGATCTCCACTGCCCGGTTAGAGATGTGCGTCGCCTGCTGGTCCAAGAGCTGGATTGAGGAGAAGTCCACGTGGGACCCGGGCCCCGCGTGTATCTCCGAGTTGGAAGCGACAAGCGCCGGGGTGGATGGTCCCTTCGAGTACATCTCCTCCAGGAACACGAGCTTGGACTCTTCCTCGGCCACGACGAATAGTTGCTCGATGACAGGGGTTGTGGGGGCGTCGAGGAGCAGCATCCTGCGAAGGGTCTTCTCCACCGTCACCCCTTTCGGGACCCTCACGAAGAGACCGCCGTTGAAGAAGGCGTTCACAAACGCGCCGTACTTGTCCCTTGACGACTTCGCGTTCATCGATTCGACGAGGACCCTGATCTTCTGCCCCTCCGAGGCCAGAGCTTCATGGAGCGACATCAGGTTCACCCCCTTGGATGCCAGCTCGGCGTCCAGCTCGGAATGCACGTGCACATCGTTGCCCTGGAGCATGATGTTAGACTCCCGGCCCGTTAGATAGTCCCCGAAGAACGTCCTGAAGTCTAGCTTCGACTTCGCGGCTGACATCTTGAACCGGTCGACGTCGAAGCCGAAGGTGCTGACATATTTGGTGTAGAGCGGGTTCGTCTCGGGGGGGAGTTGTGAGAAGTGGTGGAACGCGTCCAAGCGCGCCGCTGTGAGCCAGTCAGGCTCTTCCAACGACCTAGACAGCGTCCGAACGAGGTCCTCTCCGAACGAAGACAGCGCTGCCTGGGACATTGCCAACCCCCCTGAAGCGGTCTTACCCGACCGCGTTCGTCATTTCAAGCGACATCAGGCGGTTGAACTCAACGGCGTAGGTCATCGGCAGCTCCTTCGCGAACGGCTCCATGAATCCGTTGACCACCATGCTCAGGGCGTCCCCTTCGGAAATCCCCCTGGACATCAGATAGAACAGCTGCTCCTCGCCCACCTTTCCCACGCTCGCCTCGTGGGTGACGGTGGCGTCGTCCTCCTGTATCTCCATGTAGGGGTAGGTGGCGGTGGTGCTGATCGGATCCACGAGAAGTGCATCGCAGCGCACGGTCGACTTCACGTTCTTCGCGCCCTTCGCGATGTGGAGCAGCCCGCGGTATGCGGTGTGCCCACCCCCCTTCGATACGGAGCGGGAGATTATCTTCGAAGTCGTGTCCTTGGCCAGGTGGATGGCCTTGGCGCCGGTGTCCTGCACCTGGCCGGGACCCGCATAGGCCACGGAGATGATGTCGGCCTTGGCCCGAGGGCCAAGGAGGTAGACCGACGGATATTTCCTCGTGATCTTTGAGCCGCCGTTGAAGTCGACCCAAGACACCGTCGCGTCTTCGTGGGCGTGCGCTCGTTTCGTGACGAGGTTGAGGACGTCCCTCGACCAGTTCTGTAGGGTGGTGTACTTCACGAAGGAGCCCTTCCTTGCGATGATCTCGACGATGGCAGAGTGCAGAGACTGCGCGGAGTAGACGGGAGCTGAGCAGCCCTCATTGTAGTTGACCTCGCTGTACGGCTCCGCGACGATGAGCGTACGCTCGAACTGCCCCATCTTCCTTTCGTTTATCCTGAAGTAAGCCTGCAGGATCATCGGGACCTTGACCCCCTCCGGGACGTAGACGAACGAGCCCGCGCTCCACACCGCGGTCTGGAGAGCGGCGATGTAGTTGTCCTGGTAGGGGACGACCGTCCCGAAGTACTTCTTCATGATGTCAGGGTACTCTTTGAGCGCGGTCACGGTGTCCGTGAAGACTACCCCCTGCTTCTGAAGCTCCCCCTGGATGCTGTGGTACACGGCCTCGCTCTCGTAGACGGCTCCCACTCCGGCGAGGAACTTCTTCTCCGCCTCGGTGATGCCGAGCTTATCATAGGTGTTTTTGATGTATTCTGGGAGCTGGTCCCAAGAGTCTGCGGCTTTGGCGGTCGGCCTGGCATAGTAGCAGAAGCTCTGATAGTCGATGTCAGCCAGGTCCGGGGCCCAGGCCGGGGGCTTCAGATCCAAGAAATGTCTTAGCGCCTTCATTCTGGTCTGTTCCATCCAGGCGGGCTCGTCGTGGACTCGGACTATCTCTTGCACCACGCGCTCGCTCAGCCCCTTTATCCCCTGAACGGCGTAGGATTCGACGGGATCGCTGAAGCCGTACTTCTCCTTGTAATCGTCCGTCACGATGTCGACGGTAGACGTCAGTCTCTCATGCCTCCGAATATAACATAGGTTATCTTGCCCCTTTAAGGGTTTACCCCGCCTGCTGGGGGACAGGCTCTTCTTCCCTGTAGCCTTGTATCCACGTGTACCCCTTTTCCTCCAGGAGTCTCGAAAGCTCCTCTCCTCCCGACTCGATGATCCTCCCCTGGAACATGACGTGGACGAACTGGGGTTTCACGTACTTCAGGATCCGCTGGTAGTGCGTGATCATGAGAGTCCCTGTCTGAGGGCCCGCCACCTTGTTTATCCCCTCGGCTACAATCCTGAGGGCGTCGATGTCGAGCCCCGAGTCTGTCTCGTCCAGTATCGCAAACTTCGGCTGTATGAGAGCCATCTGAAGTATCTCGGCCCGCTTCTTCTCCCCCCCGGAGAACCCCTCGTTCAGATACCGGTTCAGATACGAATCGTCCATGCTGAGCATCTTCAGTTTCTCGGCGACGACGTCCTTGAACTCGAAGATGGTGGGAGTTTCCGACCCGGCCGGGCGGGAGTTGTTGTAGGCGGCCCTAAGGAGAAGTACGGCTTCAGCGATCCCGTCGAATCCTACGCCGTTCAGGGGATAAAGGGGCTGAGCGAGCGCG
>JAFLZE010000187.1 GCA_029785685.1 Nitrososphaerota archaeon
GTTCTCCTGAGCATGTACAGGCGGGAGGGGATCCCCAAGACAGGCTCAGCAAGGCCCATCTCCGGGCTCTCGGATGTGACCGCTTCCGTCCAGTCCGACGGGGAGGCGCTCGTCGTCAGAACTATTCGGGGGTCCGCCTGGCCAGGAGGATTTCTATCTATCCGAATCCCTTCAGTATAGCCATCTGTATGCCGGCGAAGAGCGAAACCACGAGCATCAACAGCGCCAGCCCAAGATAGAGGTTGACAGCCCTGGACTTCGCCGTCTGCCTTCCACTCATGTACGTAAGATAGATGCCTGCGCCTCCCAGCAGTATAATCATGGCGTCTACCACGGCCTCTGGTATTGTCATGGCGACCGTGCTCGGGAGGGGGATGTAACTCTGGTTGGGGACAGGATACGCCAAGGCGTCGATGAACCCCGACATCAGGCAGACCAAGAACACCACATAGAGGATTGGAACCATACCGCCTCCCTGGGTGACCGAAGAGCTGAGCCCCTCTACCCCGTCCTTTAGGGTCCCCACACTCTTCCTGTACGCCAACTGAATTGCTTCCCTTAGCATCTAACCACCACGCAGCAGCACCGCTACCTCTTTTACCCATCGGCCCGTTTGAGCGTTGCGTATAATGTTATCCAAATAGTCCTTCCAATCCATCCCTCCGTACGCTCTACTCCACAGGGGATAGGCTGTCTTCAGGCTCTCCCGCGCGGTGTCATGGCTGGCGCAGAGGTCGGACGCTCCCTCCCGCCCGCAGACGCCGCATTTCACGACGCACTCCTCCCTGGGCAGGCGGGATTGACACACAGCTTCCAGGCGTGCCTCCCTCCGGCCACATATACGACAGGCCAAGAGCAATACTCGCACGGTTTCGTAGTGGCCCTTATGCTCCCCCTCTGCGGAAGAGGGGCTGACGCCCTACACCTCGACGGGTAGTTCGAGCATCCCACGAACCGCTTCTTCGTTGTCCTAGAGCGTATAACCCTCAGTTCCCCCGTCTTGCAGACCGGGCACGTCCCCAGGGTTGTCTGTTTTGGGGCCACGGCGGAGAGGGCCGACCCAAGCTCCCTCCCGATACCCTCCTCATTGGCGGTTAGCTCGGCCAGCTGCTCGGCTAGGGTCCTGATCGTCTCCCTGACCAGAGATGCTTCGGTTTCCTTACCCTCCTCTACGGCGGCGAGCCTCCCTTCTATCTCCCTGGTCAGCCCTGTTCCCGCGATCGAAGGTGTGTATCTTTCGATGGCCTCCGCCACAGCGAACCCGAGCTCCGTCACCTCGAGCCACTCCCCTGACGCATATCCCCTTCCAAGCACAGTCCCAATGATGTCCGCCCGGGTGGCCTTCGTCCCTATCCCCTCACGTTCCATCTTCTCTAGGAGAGTGCTCTGACTGTACCTCGGTGGTCGCTGTTCGAACTTCTCCTCCACATTTACGTCCTCTACCCTGAACCTCTCCCCCTCCTCTACCCGTGGAAGCTCGACATCCCTGGATGCCACATATCTCCCATAGTGCCTTGTCCAACCCGCGGATACCGTCCTGCTCCCTGCCGCCCTGAACCCATGCTCCCCCACAGCCAGCGAGATTTCGATTGTCTCTTTCTTGGCAGGGGGACCGAAGGCGGCCAGGAACCTCCGAATGATTAGGTCCAAGAGTGACGATTCCGCGTAGCCCAATGCGTGCCTCGGTTTCTCTCCGGTCGGGTGGATTGCAGGGTGAGCCGAATCAGACTTGCCACCCTCCGCCGGCCTCGCCCCTGACTTCAGGACCTCCGAGGCCGCGGTCGCATACTCTGGCATCCTCGCTATCCCCTTGACTATCTTCCGGTAGTCGATGGACGGAGAGAGCTTCTGGCTGCCGGTTCGCGGATACGATATCAGCGCGTCAAGGTACAGCCGCTCGGCAACACGAGTCGTCCTCCCCGGCGGAAACCTGAGCGCCCTGTACGCCTCCTTCTGCAGGTCGCCTATGTTAAACAGGACCGGCGGGTTCACCAAGGTCGAACTCTTCCTCACCCACTCCACTACCCCGACTCCTCCGAGGCATTCACGCTGTGCCCGTTCCGCAGCAGCCCGTGCGATGACCCTCTCCTCGGCATAAGAAGCCACAACTCTCTTCCCTTTGTTCTCGAAACTCCCAACAACCTTCCAGTAGGGAACAGGCACGAACCCAAGTATCTCACGTTCTCGTTCCACAAGAAACCCGAGGGTCGGTCCCTGTACCCTCCCGACACTGATCGTCCTGTACCGCGCCCCGCCTCCCAACGGCGACTGTGACAGCGCTCTGGAGAGGTTGACTCCCCACAGGAAGTCTATGGCGTGCCTCGCCCTACCAGCCTTCGCTAGTCCCTGGGACCATTGACGCTCCAGGCCATCAAATGCCTTCACAAGATCCTCTTCCGTGAGAGTCGAGAACTTCGCCCTCAGCGCTTCCCTCTCCTTCCCCCCGCAGGCGTACTTCAGCAGGTTGAACCCTATAGTTTCCCCCTCAACGTCGAAGTCGCAGGCGTTGACGAACCTGGTCGCCCCCGCTGCCAGCCGCTTCATAGCGGCGACTTTTTTCTCTGTCCCAGCGCTGTCCTCGTCCACCTGGTCCAGGGGGTACCACTCGACGTCGAAGATGGGATAAACCGCTCTTTCTTCACAGGGATCAGAGACTCCGTATAGGTGTCCTTGGGCGGCGCAGACCATAAACTCCTCTCCTTTCCGGACGAACCTGAACGCTGTGGTTCCTCCTACTGGCTCCGGCTGGCTCTTTCCCCCAGAAAGAGCATCGGCTACCCTCCTTGCGGCGTCGGGCTTCTCACAGATTACCAGAGTGTACCCCATTTACTTCTACTGGCCTCCTAAAATGGAACGCGCGCCTGCTCTTCCTAATCGAAAGAACCATCTATCTTCTTGACTTCGACCGCGAATTTCGCGGTAGCAAGCTTCATACCACACTTCCTGCACCGGAACTCCGACGCCTTCAGGACATCGGCTGGGGACCTCAAGTCGAAACCGGAATACAGGGGCGTCCCACAGGAGTTACAAGCAATCTCATAGGTCAACGCCCCACCGCACGGACGCATGCATTTAGGCGTATTCGCGCCCCGAATACCCCAGGCTCCGGAGGAAGACGTCGTCATCGATCGAGATGGCGAATCCGCGGCCCCCATATTCGACATCTTTCCTGACGCTCCTCTTCAGACCTCTGACAAGGACGATAGGCGTAGACTC
>JAFLZE010000188.1 GCA_029785685.1 Nitrososphaerota archaeon
AGAGATCTCGACTAGGGCGTCTGCGAGGCCGAGGACCACGAACGAGATGTAAGCGACCGCCGTGCTCTCGGCTTTCATGGCAAACGCCTTTTCGTGGTCTTTCTCGTCCGAGACCATCAGGTCGAAGGCGGCCTTGTCCTCGGCGGGGATCAAGGAGGCGAGCTCGCGATACTCTGCCACCACCTTGGCTTCGTGCCTGTCGAGGTATCTGGTGGCGAAAGTCAGCCCGAAGAACCTCCTGAGGAAAAGTATCCAGTAGAGCTTGAGCTTTGCGAGCTTCGGCTCTTCGCCTGGGACGTATCTGCGCCAGAACTCGTAGTGGCCGTGCTCAGTGGCGGACAGGGTCTTCAGCGCCACCGAAAACGGACTGTCGGCAGACACCGTCTTCGAAAGGCGCTCGTATAGGGTGTAATCTGACCATTCGTCTGACATCCTCACCCTGGCTACGTCCTCGAGACTAGGGCTGCTGGCGGCCATCTTACGCTTCTGCGACCGATTCCCGTATTTGAACCATGAGCAAACCATGCTCAAGAAGGCGTTCTAATGACGTGGTTTATAGCCGGTCAATCGGACGTTTGAGCCGACAAACAGTGCAAGCATATTGCATGAAGTGCAAAACAAGCCGAGAAATGAAGAGCCCGCAAAGCGTGACCATGAAGAACGGGCGCCATGCCACAAAGGGGATTTGCCCGGTCTGTGGCACGGGCATGTACAGGATCGGCGGCTGAAGCGGTTTCCGGGGCGCTTCGGTCACACCGCTCTATTCCAGATAGAGCGCAGGCTTGGTGGGCAGCGCGTCCTTCGCCCTGTTCGCCGGGTCCCTTGTAGTCTTAGCGCCTGCCTTCTGCACAGAAACCTCGATTCCCAGCTCTGCTGACATGAAAGATGACGCCTCCGACAGCGACTTGAACTCGTCGAAGCCCTTGTGGGAGAGTATCTTCCCGAGCATCTCGTCTCCGATCTCGAAGCCGAGCTTGAACACCCTGTCGGGCTGGATGCCAAGCTGAGCATACTTCTTCACGACCAGGCCGACGTTTTCTTTCTTCTGCTTAGCTGACGCCATCTCGTAGAAGTAGCTCTTGGCCGCGTCTGAGCAGACGTAAACGTTCAGCTTCGTCCTGGGACCCTTCACGACCTTTAGGACGTTGCGTGCGTCATCTATGACCTTCCCCAGGACAGCCTCTGCCAGCAGAGCCTCCTGATCCACCGGGAAGTCGTTGGGGGACGGCCAGTCGGCCTGGCAGACCAGGCCCTTCCCGCCCAGCTCCCGGTTCAGGTCCTCTGACATGAACGGCGTGAACGGAGACATCATCCTGACCCAGGCGCTGAACACTTCGCTCAGGGTCTGGCGCCGAGGCTTCACAGACCTTCGCAGGTAGTAACGCAGGTCGTTCCAGATGTCCAAGAAGATGGTGGCCGATGCCCTCCGCATCCGCAGCTCCTCCAGGGCGCCCGTCGCCGTGGCGATTCTCCCGTTGACAGAAGAGACGAGCCACGAATCCAGGCCGTTCTCTCCGCGGTTCACCGAGCTCTCCATCGTCTTCTTGACGAACGGGATGACCGCCTCGACCTTTTCCTTCGCGTCCATGGCGGCCCTGTCCCTCCAATCGGCGTCGTCCATCCCATCAGCCGTCAGCGCGAGGGCGAGCCTGAACGCGTCGGATCCGTACTTTGCTTTGGCGTCCTGCCAAGTGACGAAGAACCCCTTCGACTTGCTCATCCTCTTCCCCTCGATTGTGATCATGCCGTTGATGCCGAACCCTCTCGGCCACTGCTTTTCTGGGAAGAGCGCCGCGTGGTGGAAGGCGTAGAAGGTGAGGTGGTTTGGAATCAGATCCTTCCCCGAGTTGCGGAGGTCAACCGGGTACCAGTAGGTGAACTCGGTCCTCATGTCTCGCAGCACCCGCTCGGTAGTCTTGACAGCCTTTGCCAGGCTTGCTGGGTTCCCCTTCCCAAGAAGCACGTAGTCCAGCACTTCCGGAGTCAGGCTGTCGGGCCCTATCTTCTCGGCGTTGATGAATTTGCTGATGGAATAGTACGCCATGTAGACTGTAGAGTCGCTCAGGGTCTCCACCAGCCAGTCCTTGTCCCAGGGGAGCCGGGTCCCCATGCCTGAGCGTCTTGCGCACGGCCAGTCGTTAAGCCACTCGATGGTGGAGTAGAAGACCTGCCTGGCTTCCTCGGGGTACATCTCTGCCCTTTCGACCGCGAGCTTCGCCTTCGCCTTCCACTCGGGATTCGAGTAGTTCAGGAACCACTGGTTCTCGAGGATCTTGACGTAGCACCTGGTGCCGCAGCGGCAGACTACCCTCTCCGGGAGCTCGAACATCTTGGCAGACCTCTCCGTCTTGGCGATGAGCTCCAATGCCTTCGCCTTGGCGTCGGCGACTGTCATCCCTGAGAGGGGCCCGGAGTTCTGGCTCAGGACCCCCTTGTGGAACTCGGCGCTGTACACTTCTTGCGTAGCCGCCTCGAGGTTGGGGTCTATGGAGTCCCTGATCCCCATTTTCCTTACAGCGTCTTCGGCGGGGACCTTCGAGTATCCAGCCAGGGTGAGGATAGGTATCGGGACGATGCCGTCGGCGATCTCTTTGATTTGCCTACCCACCTGCACCCTCCCCTCCTGGATGTCCCTCAGGGCCATCAGGTCATAGGGGGCGTGGGCTGGGACGCTAAACACCACCCCGGTCGAAAGGGACGGGTCGACGAACTTCCCGGGCAGGATAGGCAGCGATTTTCCCGTCAGTGGCGCCATTGCGTGCCTCCCGACCAGGTCGGAGCCTTTGAACTCCCGGACCGGGACCACGTCGTGCTTCTGTTCTGAAAGCTTGGCGAGGGCGGCCGAGCTCACCACCCAGAGCTCCCCGTCTACGCGGGCCTCGCTGTAGTCGGCGTCGGGGTTGACCCAGACGTTGGTGGCTCCGTAGATGGTCTCGGGCCTCAGCGTGGCGGCGACGAGCGCAAACTCGCCCAGGTGGAACTTGATCAGGTTGAACTCGGTCGGAGATACCCCCTCACCCTCCAGCCTGTCGTGGTCACCAGTGGGGCTCCTGTCGAAGGGGCACCACACCACCGGGTGAGTCCCCTGGACCACATACCCGAGCTCGCGGAGATGGAGGTATTGCCACTCTACGAACTTCCTGAAGGCAGGGTCGATGGTCCTGAACTCGCG
>JAFLZE010000189.1 GCA_029785685.1 Nitrososphaerota archaeon
TCTAGCTGGCAACTTCATGAGGGACCCCCGGAGGACGTGTAAGAATAGCTTTTTGCCCGAGCGAAAGTGAAAGGCGAGAAACCTTTAGCAGCCCACGGGGGGTGCTCCCGCCCGGCCAGATGCCTACGTTCAAGGCTAGGGCGCTGATCGCGAAGGGAGACGGCCCTCACTCCTCCAGGAGGACGCGGGACGATGTCGAGCGGATCTTCGTCAAGGTCAACGAGATATGGCTCCAGGCGGGGATACGGTTTGACTGCGTTGTCCTCGACTGGAGGCCAGACCCGGCGACCCTCGAGGAGATAGTGACCGCCGCGTCTGAGCGGAGGGGCGACGCCGACGCCCTCAAGAGCGTGACGGGTGACGACCCTACGGAGGTCACCGCGCTCTATGTCCGTTCCATCGGCGGCTCCAGTGGGAAGGTCTTCCGACCGAAGAGGGCCGTCCTCGTGGTCGACGAGACCAAGGTCTCAGACTCCCGCACGACCGCGCACGAGATCGGGCACCTCTTCGGGCTCGAGCACTGGCTCGCCCACCCTCCGCCGGAACCTCCCGACAGGCCTCCAGGACACCTCATGGCCAGGACCCAGCCCGGCGTGGAGCTGACGCCGCTGGACATCCAGCGGGTGGAGGCGAGCCTCCCCTCGTGCGGGCTCACGCCCACGGGTTAGCCGCTTCCTGCCGCGGGCGACTCGAGGTCGAGGGACTGGAGTCGGGCGCCCACGCGGGCCGGTTTGATGTCGCTCGACGATCGTGCCGGACCCCGCGATGTCCGAGCGGTCGAAGCTCGACGCGGTAAAAATAAAAAAATTCGGGGGCCGAGCGCGCTACCCCTGGACGTTCCCGACCAGGAATATCGCGTACTCGGTCGTCCCGCTCTGGAGATCTAGCGACATGGTCGCGTACTCGCCTGCGAAGCTGCCCCTGGCGGTGGCCCTCACGAGGAAGGCTCCCGAGGCGGCGGCAGCAGACGTGGTGGTGCCCTGGCCTACCAGGTGGTGCGCGTAGGGTCCCGTCTCGGCTGACCCTGACGAGATCGTGTACGTGGTCCCGTTGACGTCGATGCTCCCGGAGGTGACCGACAGGCTGTACCCGCCCGCGAACTTCCCAGTCACTGTGAAGGTCGCCGAGCCGGAAGCGTTGCCGTTCTGAGAGCCGTCTCCGACCACCCTGAAGTGGCCTTGCGTGCTCGCGATGGTGAAGCTCTGCCCTACCGCGAGGGTCGGGACGTAGTGAGGGACCCTTGCCGCGCTCGTGGCTGAAGTGGCTTGCGTGGCTGCGAAGACCGGAGTCAGCGCCCCCGACATCGCCAGGAGCACCGCGACGATCCCGACCGCCGCGCCCATTGTCGCTATCTTTGTTCTTGTTGTCTTCATCTTCGTTTCCTCGTTCTTCCACTGAGCGCTGGAATCTATTTATTGGGAAGGAACGGTCGGTGTCTACGCGGCGTATGTACGCAGGGTACAGTTCGATGAAATCGTTCGAGGGCAGCCGGCCGTAACGTGAGCTTCTTTGGCAGATACGCTACCGATAGTGTCGGTCTTTGACCTCGTCAGCGGGATTATCGCCCTCCTGGTCAGCTACTACGCCTTCAGCGCGAGGAGGCTGATAGCGAGCAGCGTCCTGAGCGCCCTCAGCTTCGGGTTCATGCTCCTCGGGGCAGCCCTCCTGGTGGAGGTCGTCACCAACCTCTCGCTCGGGATCACCGCAGCGGCAGCGTCGACCTCCAGGACCTTCGTCCTGCTCGAGGACCTCGCATACCTCGTCCTTCAGCTGGCCGCCTTCCTCATCATCGCCGGAGGGTACGCGCGGATGGCCTACGGTGGGGCTGGCCTGGCTTCCGGCGTGCTCGCCGCGCTCAAGCCCAGAGCTGCACAGCTCGCGGGCGCCGCCCTGCTCCTCTACTACCTCTTCCTCGGGCTCGAGTTCGCGATCTTGTTGACGCTGGTCTTCATAATCTTCCAGGGGTTCCTCGTCTACACGAGGTCCCGCGACAGGTCTGCGTTCCTGGTGATGCTCGCCTTCGCGCTCATATTCCTGGGGCACGTCGTGGTGCTCCGCTCCATACTCGACATCTCCGGGGTGGAGTACCTCGTCGCAGCCGCGATCCAGTTCCTGGGCTTCCTTTCTCTTCTCGCATTCGTGGTCAGGAGTGGACGCGTTGGTTCAGCCTGAGAAGCCCCGCAGCACGCTCAAGACCTACCTGGACATACTGGTCACGGTCAGGGACGAGGGGCGCGCCAAGCCCACCCGGATCCTCCAGAGGGCCAACCTCGCGTACGACAGGATGGACAGGCACCTGCAGGAGCTCGTGAACAAGCAGCTCCTGGAGGAGAGGCAGGATGGCGACAGCAGGTACTACGTGCTCACCTCGAAGGGCCTCGAGTTCATCGAGAACCTACGGAAGACCGAGGCCTTCGTGAGGGGCTTCGGGATAGCTCTCTGAGCCCCCGACGCCGAGCCCTAGGGCAGTCCCGACCCAGGAACGGCGCACGGGCTCTCCCTGCCTCCTGGGATCGCCATCGGGACTCCCGCGCAAGGGTTTTTTCGGAGGACGCGCACCCCCCACCACCCGTGGGAACCACCCCTCGCCGCGCTCGCCTCGTCTTGCTCTGCGGGATCGCCGGAAGCGGCAAGACCACGATAGCCCTGGCGATGGGCGACCGGCTGGAGAGGTGCGTCCACATCGAGACGGACGTCCTTCGCGGCATGATAGCGAAGCCTCTCTACGCGTCCCACGAGTCGAGGTTCGTCTATCGCGCGGCGATCTCGGTGGCCGAACAAGCCCTCAAGAACAGGTACGACGTCGTCCTCGTCGCGACCTTCCCGAAGGAGGAGTTCAGGCGGGAGGCAATCGCCAGGCTAGGGAGCCTCTGCGAGGAGTGGCTCATCGTCTGGGTCTGGTGCGACCCCGTCCTTGCGTACCACAGGACCTCCCAGAAGAACCCACGCGTCTCGAAGGAGAGCTTCATGAAGCTCTGGCGGACCTTCGACCCTCCGTCGCGCGCGCTCGTCATAGACTCGCGGGGCACCTCGCCCGAGGACGCCGCGCGGAAGATCCTCGGCACTTTCTCGGACCGGGGCGCGGCCCCGCAGAAGGACGAGACCGATGCCTCAGAGTGACTGCCAGGCCCCGCCGCGCCTTCGCTAGCTGAACTCCTTCATCAGGAACGC